>CAITIF010000905.1 GCA_903892365.1 uncultured Pirellula sp.
GTAGACGAACAGCCAAATGCAGATCCCTACGAGAGCGACAACGGAAAGGATCGCAAACAACCATCCCTTTCCTTGTCCCAGTCCAAACAGAGCACCCTGATTGACCGCCGTCTCAATTCCTACATACGGCTCAATCACCCACCATGGTGGCATTTCGCCCGGTAAGCCTCGCCAACTGAATACAAACTGTTTGGAGAGCAGGTCGGCGGCCGTTCCGAAAACACCCAAAACCAAAAACAGGACGTAACGACTCTTTGGAATGCTTTCTAAATCCCTACCCTGTACAGGCGAAGCGTATGGTTCCATAAGACTTTTCTGCTTGTTGTTTCCGAATTGCAAGATTAGGGGCTAAACTATAGCCACTAGCAAGCTAGGTGTTTTAGGGTATTTAGCCGATGACAACGATCTTGCTGAATAATCCGAAATTGAGGATGCTCGAGCAATAGCAAAGTTGGTGCTTCGTTGTCTCGAATGTCCTGGACATTGCACATTACCCATTCAAAAGCCAGAAAAAAACATGGCCACCACCGTCTTTACCCCAGAACGAAGTGTCAAATCCGATTTGGCGTTTCAACGATGTTTGAATGTGGACTGTGGTGCTACCTACGGTATCGAAGAAGTCCACACTAGCTGCGTTCAATGTGGCGATCTTCTGGATGTTGCGTACCATTGGGACCGAATTCAGGTTCCAAAACGGCTAAGTGATTTTCAGCAAATGTGGACTCGAAGGAATGAGCCCCTCCGGTTCAGTGGCGTCTGGCGATTCCACGAACTTCTTCCTTTTGCTCCCCAAGACCGAGTGATCACGGTTGGCGAGGGGCAGACACTGCTTCAACAAGCCAATTCAGTCGCCAAGTTCGTTGGCATTCGTCCAGGGCAGTTGTACTTGCAGTACGAGGGGATGAATCCATCGGGGTCTTTTAAAGACAATGGCATGTGCGCTGCTTTTACTCATGCGCATATGGTCGGGGCAAAGCGAGCGGCATGTGCATCGACGGGCAACACCAGTGCATCCCTTGCCATGTACTGTTCGGTGACTCAATTGATGAAAGCGATCATTTTTATCGGCTCGGGCAAGATTTCGTACGGCAAGTTATCTCAAGCACTGGAATACGGCGCTCTGACCGTTCAAATCTCTGGCGATTTCGATGACGCCATGGCTCGTGTGAAAGAGGTTTCCAAGGAATTGGGAATCTATCTCGTCAACAGCATCAATCCGTTTCGTTTGGAGGGACAGAAGACGGTCATGTACCGCGTTCTGGAATCGCTGCAATGGGAAGTCCCAGACTGGATTGTTGTACCTGGAGGCAATTTGGGAAACAGTAGCGCGTTCGGAAAGGCATTTCTGGAGCTGAAGGAACTAGGCATGATCGACCGCATTCCTCGGTTGGCTGTCATCAATGCCGCTGGGGCTGACACGCTGGATGTTGTTTACAATCAACGCAATCTACGGTGGAGCCGCGGGCGACCTCGCATGGAAATCGCATGCTGGTATTACGATGAACTGGACAAAGGAAGTATCAAGGCAGATACCATCGCTAGCGCCATCGAAATCAACAAACCCGTGAACCTGAAAAAATGCTTGCGAGCGCTCGACGCGTGCGATGGCGTTGTCCGTAAAGTAACGGACCAAGAGATCTTAGATGCAAAGGCTCAGATCGGTGCAGGCGGAATCGGTTGCGAGCCTGCAAGCGCGGCGAGTGTCGCGGGTGCGAAGCTGCTGCGGCAACAAGGGGTGATCGGCATGGACGACCGAGTCGTGTGCATATTGACCGGCCACCAATTGAAAGACCCGACGGCAACAGTCGCCTACCACACGACCGATCAAGACAAGTTCAACGAAGTGTTGGGCAGCCGAGGTGTTACACGAGCTTCGTTCGCCAACCGAGCTATCGCCGTTCCCAACGACATGGACGCCATCGTCAAGGCGATCCAGCTCTATTCGTAGATACCGACAGCGACATTCGGGCTTGCCCCGAATTGTCGCAATAGGTTTGGTGTGCTAACAGCCTTGCCGTACCAGCCTTCATTCGCGGGCCGGAGGCCCACGGTTGGGTCTTGTGGAGGCTGTCGCGTATTAGCACACCAAACCTATTGCGAAAAAGGGCACAAGGCCCATCTTCGCGTTGGAGCCCTCCCTATGGCGGCACCGTTTGGCTCTTTTGTTTTTTTGCCGGCGTTGGTCGCATGATCGCGGCCGACGAGTATGCTAGAGTGTCGCCAAGCTACGGTTGCAACCTAAGTGAATCTCCCAACTGCGATTGCA
>CAITIF010000906.1 GCA_903892365.1 uncultured Pirellula sp.
CTTGCAGCTCGTGCGAAACAAGCATTTTCAGAATATCTTCCGATTCGCGCAACCGCCGATGGCATGTCTCGCATCTACCGAAACGTCCCGTATGGACCTATGCTCGAACTTTTCTTCTTGGACCTAAGAAGCTATCGCGGCGACAACTCGGAAAATCGCCAAACCGAACGTTCGAAGGCTACCGATTTGTTGGGCGAATCTCAACTGGAATGGTTGAAACGAAAGCTCGCCAAAAGCAAAGCCACATGGAAAGTCATTTGTTGCGATATGCCTATCGGCCTAGTCGTTCGCGATGGAAAAGATAGCTTCGAAAACGGAGCCAATGGGAACGGCCAAGCCCTAGGACGCGAATTGGAGTTCGCTGATTTGTTTCGCTTCGTCAAAACCAAAGGGATCAAAAACCTCGTTTGGCTAACAGCCGATGTTCACTTCGCTGCCTCCTACTTCTACGATCCCAATCAAGCGGTGTTCCAAGACTTCGAACCGTTCTGGGAATTCGTCTCAGGGCCGCTGCACGCTGGGACATTCGGACCAGCAGAGCTCGATAATACCTTTGGGCCGCAGCTCAAGTTCAAAGGAATCCCGGATGGCATGCGAGCCAATCGCCCACCGTCCGAAGGGTACCAGTTCTTTGGGATGGTGAAGATCGATTCCAAGACGAGTGCGATGAATGTCTCGCACTGGAATGCTGCCGGCTCGAAACTATGGGAAATCGATCTGCCCCCAGCTTAGCCATTTGTTGCAAAGTCCATCAAGTATTGCAAAGTCCATCAATCGCCTAATCATGAAGGATCTTGATCCCGAGTCCTTGGAGATTGTCCAGCCAGAGATTCATTTCGGTTGAAGTGTTCGGGGCGCCACGAACGCCCGGTTGGAAGCCACCATCAAACAATGCTTCCACGGTAAAGGCTGCCGGCCAAGAGACCAAACGGGCCATCGAGGTTTCGCCGCCAGAACCGCAATCGTCTATAAAATAGGTTTGGTTGAAAAGGCATTCGCCTTGGTTTTTTGCCATTAGATTGACGTACAACACCACCCGATCCTGTTCATCAGCCGCATAGGCATGTTTGCTCCAAAGGTCAGCGCCCATCTTCTCGATCTCCTCATTCGAAGCACTCGGAATCCGAACAAAGATCTGCTCCCAAGCCTTCTTCCATCCCCCGAGCCGAATGGTTCCACGAACAAAACTCTGCACGTTCCAGGTAGCGTCAAAACCATAATCCGCCACGTAAGGAACCGAATCGCGATTGGGATACACCTCAAAGACCTCACCCCGAATCGCTAGGTTCTTAACCGATTCCCACGCGCGTTCGATGCTGGCCTCACGTCCATACTCGATGAACCGAGCTCGATTGGTGAGTGCTCTTAGAACTCCTGCAGGGGACCATGAAAACTTGTATTTGAAATCGTCAGGATTTTTGGGGACTCCACCGCAATACGAATTGAAATGGAGTTCTGCAGTGGGATCAAACGCCGGCGATGCTCGCCAGGCTAGGACCAAAAGATGGGCGAACACATGATCGATCCCTGGATCCAAGCCACATTCGTTGACGAAGCATAACTCTTTGCATTTTGCTTTTTCGTGCAGCCGCCGCATCCCTTCCGAAATATAACTGGTGGTCACTAAGTGAGCGTTGCGTTCAAGACATACACCCGCAAGTTCCAAATGCATGTTGGCGGGCAACATGGAGACCACGATGTCCCCTGGCTGCACGGCCTGTTGCAAATCCGACAAAGTGTATGTTCGGATAGTCGTGGTGGCTGGGACAGTACCGTTTGAAAAAACAGACTGCGCACGTTCGAGGGTGCGATTCCATAACACCAGAGCTTTCCCCGACCGAGCTAAACGAAGAATGCCAGGCCCCGAGGAAAGTCCAGCTCCCACCCAATGAATCGTTGATGTTGTCATGTTTTTGCTTCGAAGGATCGATAGAGTTGAAGGGCCCTGGTCCAAACAGGATCGTCCGAACCAAGGGTCAGCAAATAAGGTAACATCTGCGCGCCAAAGTCCTGACTGCTCTCGCGAGGCAGAAGCGACGGGAGATGATCGATGGCCGTCAGGTCAAGGCGCTCGGGTGAGTCCAACTGGATCACCGGATTCGAAAAGGTCGTCACCGAATCGTACACAGGAATGGGATTGTTGGGACTTTTAGGATCGCAACTGACGTCACTAATGACACAGAGCTTTCTTGGTTGATCCAACATCTCTCGCGTGAGGAATGGATTCATCTTACCTTGTACCAGAACACAATTGATAAAAAGCTCATGGTCCAAGATTTCGGAAAATGGGCCACCGCTTGCCGTTTCGGACAGATCCCACAAGGTAAGATTGCTCGATGGAAAACTTAGTTTACGGAACAGATCGATGGCCCCGGAACCACATCGTCCTTTTGCGCCAATAATCATCGCTCGAGGAAGTGCAGCGGACCTTTGCATCGCACTCGACAAGCGAGCCTGCAATCCATTCAGAAGCTCCGCTTCATCGCGCACCATTTTCACTTCTGGGAAGGGAGCGTCCCCATGGATTTGTTGATGCGCCCAAATGTCGACCGCTAAGGCGGCACCTGAGAATCCCGCCCATCGACCGAATGCAGCCACGCGTCGCCCAGCTTCATCCACCAAAAACTCTAGGTCCAGCAACACCCCTCCACCATGTTTGAAACGCTGGATCGTGGTTAGCCAACCCTGTTGCCCTTTGTAAGCATGAGCAAAAAATAGATGCTTATGGATCAAAGGCGTATCCTCGTCCGGAAGCTCTTTGATTCCGAGAATGATGCTATGCTCAGGTGCCTTGCTCCAGGTACCACTTGGCTCCATCGTCGCGCCAACGGCACTATATTCGTCGTCGGCAAAACACCTAACGATGGATCTTTCCACGGAGATGGTAAATCCAGCTTCGATCAATTTCAGTGCATGATTTGGAGTCAACGCAGTCCGTCGCTCGAACGGTTTGGTCTCGTCGCGAAGCCATAAATGAGCTTTCGGTCCTGGTCCTGTCATGAATACCCTTGGCAATTCCCTTGGTGCATCTTCTCGCGTCTTGTGTCCAAAACAAATGAATCTGGTGATGGATGAATGTAGCAATTATTCGACGATGTTGAACCACAGCCCCCTTTTTTGCTAAGCTGGTCGTGATGACTGGAAAATGCGCATAAATACGGTTGAGGTCCTATGAACGTCCATGAATTCTTACAACTGCTTGCCACCCCGATGACGGGTGAGATGTTGTTTGATCATTTGTCGGACGTCGTTTATTTCATCAAGGACGCCAAAGGTGCGTATTTGGTTGTGAACCAAACGTTGGCGGAACGTTGCGGCACCAAAGACAAGCAGGCAATTTTGGGAAGGACATCCGCCGAGGTGCTTGGCGAACCGCTAGGGAAGCGGTTTACCGATCAGGATCAGCAAGTCCTTTCAACTGGCAATCCGCTCATCTCGCAGCTGGAGCTCCATATCCATCGCTCTGGATTGGTGGGTTGGTGTTTGACAACCAAGCTACCTCTTCGCGATAAGAAAGGAAAAGTCATTGGATTGGTTGGGGTCTCTCAGGATCTAAAGGTGCCCGACCGCGATACTCAAGAATATCGACAGGTCGCATTCGCGATTCAGTCCGCCGAGAAACATATCGCATCGCCACCCAAGATCGCCGAAATGTCCGCATGGGCTGGAATGTCGGTATACCAACTGGATCGTAGAATGCAATCCATCTTCGGTCTTACCACGGGACAGTGGTTACTGAAAACTCGCATCGATCGAGCTCAGAGACTGCTCAGCGAATCCGATCTGGGGATCGCGGCTATTGCGGTCGCAGTAGGATACACAGACCAAAGTGCATTCAGTCGTCAGTTTCGGACCGCGACCAGCCTGACCCCCAACCAATTTCGCTTTGCCAGCCGCAATGCTCCGAGGTGACGTTAACGTAGTAGTTGAATTTACTACTCTTCGAAAAAGTTACCCCAGGAATCGGAAATGCACTGTGCAAAGTGATGGGTAATGAATCGTCGGTACATCTCCTGCGTCTGTTGCGATAGAAGCAATGGACCGAGCAGTGAACTCTTCTTGGACTGATGACATCGGGAAGCTAACGGGTCACACCCTTCCTATCAACCCATCAACCCAACTGTTGCTTCAGCTTATCTAATCGCTTGGGGGATACGCTAACGCGCGTCCCTAATTGCTGCGCATACAACGAGACTCGTAACTCCTCCATGAGCCATCGATACTCTTGCAATGCACCCGTTGCATAAACTTGCGATGAACCCGAAGGCGCTGTGTTCTCAACATAGTCCGGCAAACTCTTGAGAACCGTCGCCGGCGGTTGCAACTTTGCCAATTGAGTTTGATACTCGTCCCAATACCCTTGCACCGATCGATCGATCTCCAAATCCTTGCTGACTCCTACCGTCTTCAATCGGTCTAACCGAACCGCAATCGCTTCCAGATATCGCGGATACTCCCGTACATAACACCACGGCCAATGGTACACCATCGCATCTTGAAACAACGCCTTCAGCTGCATCTGGATCGCTTGCACACTCGACTGGTAAGTCGACGGTGATTTCTCCAGCAAACCGCGAACCTTGTGATTCGCGCTGGCAAGCTTGGGTAACCATCGCCCCACTTCCGCTGCAGCGCCCGCAATCCGCTCGATTCGCTTCAATCGCTCGATGTCAAACTCCACCTGAGTTCTTATGACAGGCTTGCATTGCTCCAGATGCCACTGCGTGTCAACGAATGCAAGCCTCGCAATCAAGTCCCCGACAAGATCCCGCAATCGATCTCCACCGAATCGATCGGATAACCGAAGTGTGCAGCTGGACCATTCTGGAAGAAATTGAATCTGGCTTCGAATCTCCCGTCGCTCCATCTTCGACAACAGCATCACCACCCCGCGTCGCAGCAACTGCTCCGCAAGTACTTCATGATCCACGATCGACGTTCGAATGATCCCTTTATCTACTACCAAGGTCGGATATCGACTCATGCGAACTCCCCCTCGCATCTCGACGACCGACTTGGGCAACGTGTCGATGTCCCAGTTGTCCATTGCCTTCCGAGCCCAAGCATACTGAGGCGCCGGGCCCGCACTCGCAGCCGGCAAATCCACCGCAATCGCCGCTTGTGCCTGCTGCAATTCCACCAGGTTTCGGCTCGCTTCCACCGATTCCCCTTTCTCATTCACCAGCTCCACGCGCATCCTCAAATGCTCTGGAATACTCGATAAATCAAAATCATCTTGCTTAACGGCTTCACGCAAATCTTGCGTTAGGATTTCACAAATCGATTTCCAAAACGGTAACTGTTGACGCTCGCAATCGGCCAACTTCGGCAACAATCGACGAACCGTATCAGGCACAGGTACCAATTGACGCCGCAATCGCTTGGGCAACGATTTGATCAAGCAGGTTAGCTTTTCTTCGAGCATACCTGGCACAAGCCACTCCAACCGCTCCTCATTTAGCTGATGCACCAGCGTTCCCGGCACCAGCACGCTCACACCGTCCGCCTGGTCCCCCGGTTCGTACCGATAACGCAAAGGCAACTGACTGACCCCTACCGAAAACTTCTCCGGAAATCGCTCCGCCACTTCAGTGCGATCCACATCCACCGCAATCGCTTCCCAACTGAGATAGGGTGTTGTATCTAGCGTCTCCGCTGTACCCTTGCTTCCCTTGCCGGGGGCGGAAACCGTTCGATCCCATTTCTCCAGCGTCACTCGATCGACCACGCTGCTCGGTATTCGGTTCCGATAAAAATCAGCCAACACAAACGCATCCACCACCAGATCGCGCCGCCGAGTTTTATCGCCCAGTTGCTGCACTTCCTGCAAAAACCGCTGATTGTGCTGCCAAAAACTTGCCCGAGAAACCAGCTCATTCTCAGCCAGTCCATCCTCGATCAACAATTTCCTAGCCAACACCGGATCGATGGGTGCTAACGGAACCGCCAGTTTAGGTGACACGGGCAAGCCAAACAATGTTCCCTTGCGCATGACCAACGCGCTCCCCTGCTTCTTGCTGAAGTGCGGCTCATCGAAGGTGTACTTGATCATATGAGCCGCACACCGAGCGATCCATTCCAATTCAATCTTGGCAACGGTCCGAGCGTATCGCTGCGTTGTCTCGATCAGCTCCGAAGCTACGATCCACTTGGGCCGCGATTGCTTCACTCCCGATCCTGGCCACAGATTCACCTCCAGCGATTGAGCCCCCTTGTACTTGCCAACATCTTCCAACATGCAAATGTTCGAGAGCAACCCACACAGCAGAGACTGATGGAGTTCTTGATAGCCATCGGGCAGCTTTTTACTATCGTTCGACGGAGCATCCATCGCGGGCTCGGAAGCCGAATTGTCTTGAAATCGCCGTGACGATTGTTGCTTGATAGCCGCTTGCCGGCGGTCCGCACTTGCAGAGTTTTGAATGTCGATGGGGGCCAGGTTCAGCTTGCGCTTGCCTGTCGACAATCGCATCTCGTTGCATTGCTCCAGCAACTGCCGATGCACGTCGGCCCATTCACGTATACGAACCATCGAAAGAAACGATTCGCGAAGGGCCTTTTCAAGCCGGGACCGACCCAACTGTTCGCGTAACTTTTGATAGAAGTCCCAAATTCTTAGATAGCTCAAGAAGTCGCTATTGGGGTCTCGGAATTTTTGATGAGCTTCGTCGGCGGCTTGCGCTTTTTCAGGCGGCCGGACCCGTGGGTCCTGAGTTTCAATCGCAGCGGCAATGATCAATGCATCGTTCAGACACCCATTTCGCTCGGCTTCAATCAGTATTCGGCCAACCCGTGGATTCACCGGCCATCGAGCCAGCTTGCGGCCCGTTTCTGTCAGTCGCTCTTGATCGTCGATTGCGGATAACTCGCGCAGTACATTCATCCCTTCCCGAACGGCCTCGGGGCGAGGTGGATCCAACCAAGGCAACGCCTCTACATCTTCGATTCCCAGCGACTTGATATGCACGATGGTAGATGCAAGATCGCTTCGGCGAATTTCAGGGGTCGCAAACGCAGACCTGGCAAGATAGTCCGACTCGTCGTACAACCGAATCGCAATGCCGGCCTCCAACCGCCCGCAACGGCCCGACCTTTGATTGCACGACGCTTGCGAGACTGGTTCGATGGGCAGTCGCTGGACTTTGCTCTTGGCTGCGAATCGCGATATCCTCGCCGTACCGGTATCGATCACGTAACGGATGCCCGGGACCGTGATCGAACTTTCCGCAACGTTCGTGGCCAGCACAATTCGCTGCAGCCGATGCGGTTGAAAGACGCGTTGCTGTTCCGCTTCGGTCAACCGAGCGTACAACGGTAACACCTCGATGTTACTGTGCAAGCCACGTTGAGTGAGATGCCCACGCAAGTGCTTGGTCGCATCGCGGATCTCCCGTTCGGTCGCAAAGAAACACAAGATGTCCCCGCGCCCCTCGGAAAGCAACTCATCCACGGCATCGCAAAATCGCTGGACGACCGAATCAAAGTCCTCTTCGGCAATACTGGCTACCGCCGATCCTCTATTACTACCCGGCAAGCTATTGCTTTCGCGACGTTCCTCCAGCATGGCCTCGCGGACACTCATGGCACCGCGATAGCGCACTTCGACGGGAAAGCCTCGCCCTTCCACATTGACAACCGGCGCTGCCCCAAGAGCATCTTGAAAGTGATTCGCGTACTGCTCTGCATCGATGGTTGCACTGGTAATAATCAATCGCAAATCGGGCCGACGCGGCAGAAGCCTTTGCAGGTAGGCCATCAGCAAATCGATGTTCAGCGACCGCTCGTGGGCCTCGTCCAAAATGATGCAGTCATAAGCGTCCAGAAATCGGTCGCGCTGGATCTCCGCCAGCAACACACCGTCCGTCATCAACTTGATCAGACTGTCTCCTTTGGTCTGATCATTGAACCGTACCTTGAAACCCACCGCCGCACCCACGGTCGAATCAAGTTCATCCGCCAGCCGATGCGCGATCGACCGAGCTGCCAAACGACGTGGCTGAGTGTGCCCAATCCAACCCGTCTTGCCCAGTCCTGCTTCCAAACACAACTTAGGCAACTGAGTGCTCTTGCCCGAACCGGTCTCGCCGCACAACACCAAAACTTGGCGATGGACCAGCAGATCGACAATCTGATCGCGATATCGGGCGATCGGCAGATCCGCATCATATTCCAATCGAACATGCGCGCCCGATCGTTTCGCAAACTGTTCCTTGGCCTGCTCCACAGCGTGATGCCAACGCTGCAAGTCCGCTTGTTTGCGTTCTCCTTCGGGAAGCCGATCGATACGTTTCCATTGGTCGATCAATCGTAAGTAAGATCGACGTAGAACTTGATTTTCAGCGAGCGGACAAATCATGAACGTTCCCAACGGACCGCAAACAATCGAGCCGCTACAATAAACAAAAAGCCACACCCGAGCAGAACAGCCAGCTCCAATTTCAAATCGGCCAAAGGCAATTCTCGCCAAAAGAGTTTGTTGTACCCTTCTAAGGCCCAAGCGTTGAAGGTAAGCAATCCTGCTTTCTGAATGGTTTCGCTCATCAGATAGCGAGGCACCATACTTCCACCAAGCGCACTCATCGACAGGATCACGATGGTGGAAACCCAACCCAATTGCATCCGCGACGTGCATAGAGCAGCCAACATTAGTGCAAAGCTAGCCGCAGCCCCCGCCGTAACCAGCGTCAATGCAACAAACCCATCCAGATGATGGAGCAAATCGATTCCAAAGACGATCGCTCCCCAAGTGAACATCAACGCCATCTGAATCGAGCCTATCACCGTAAGATAAGCCCACTTCCCGAGCAACAGTTGGTCCATGGTTAGCCGACTGCACAACAAACGATCCAAAGTCGAATTCTCGCGTTCTTCCAACAGAGAACCACTTGCGGTCGTGGCGCTAAAGAGCAAAAACATGACCGCAATGCCGGCAGCATACATGGCAACCACCGGATTGGTTTTCTTCCCACCAATCACATCCACTACGTCAATCGTAGGGGGTTGCGATAGCGACGAAGAAGATGCCCCGGAGGCGTCAGCGTTCGCATTAAAATCAGCTGTCCGTACAAGGTTCATGGGTAACGATGATTTCACCATCGATGCGTTGGCTGGGATAGGTGCATTGGCTTGAACAAATTTGTCTGACTTTTCTTTGAGCAGTTCACCATTGGCGGTCATCACCGCCTTTTGAACAATGGCCGCCAGCACCTGGGACGCCACCTGATCAAACGAATCCGTCATGATCTCAATCTTGGGTAATCCGTTCGCCGAATCTGCGAGTTCACTCTTTTCAAAAACAATGGCAGCCGAAACCATCCCACGGCGAACTAAATCCTCGGCCGCCGATCTGCTGACTGTCGATGCACCAGAGGCTCCCTCCTTGCTGGCCCCATGGGACCGGCTGTTCTCGGATACGCGGAGCGATTTCTGCTCCTCCAGAAGCTTCACCGCCCGTTCGGACAATGCGGCTCCCGACGTATCGCTAATGGCAATCTTGATCTTGGGTGTCGACGAAGCAGAATCCCTGGAGCCAAAAATGACCGCGAAGATACTGAAGAATACGATTGGCACAATGAAGGTTAAAAACAGTTCCGAGCGATTGTTCTTTAGCCTACGCCAGCTTGTTTGCATGACTGTCCAAATCATTCTCGCAGCTCCTTGCCTGTCAAATGAAGAAAGACATCATGCAAGTTAGGCTGATGCACTTCGAGATCCAGAACCACCCCGCCTACTTTTTGTATTCGTTCTAAGATGCCAGGCAGCTCGTCCGCCACGTTGTCCACCCAGCACACAAATCGCCCCTTCTCGCTATCCCACTCCAAACCAGGTGGCGCCGCAACCAATAGGCCCGACGCTTGAATCGTTACCTGACGCTGAGTTCCAATGGTGGATTCAATCAGATGGTCAATCGTCCCCTCCGCAACCACTTTGCCGTGATCGACAATCACGATCCGATCCGACCGCGTCTCCGCTTCATCCAAATGGTGCGTCGTCAGAACGATGCTGGTCCCTTCTTCGTTCAATTCGTCAAGCATGTCAAAAATTCGTTGCCGGCTTTGCGGATCGACCCCCACCGTCGGTTCATCCAATAGCAAGATCCTTGGCCGATGCAGCACCCCACAGGCGATGTTGACGCGACGCTTCATCCCTCCCGAAAACCCTTTGGTCAACTCATTGGCCCGATCTTCAAGGCCGATCCACTTCAGAGCCCAAGCGACTCGTTCTTTCAATTTCCGCGACCGCAAACCATGAAGCTGCCCGAAACACTCCAGATTTTGCTTCGCGGTTAAATCCGCGTAAATCGCCAAATCCTGAGGAATCACCCCCATCTGAAGCAACACATCCGGGTCCCGAATCGACTTCCCCAGCAAAAAAACCTGACCGCGATCCGGTCGCACTCGGCCACACATGGACCGAATCAACGTGGTCTTGCCAGCCCCGTTAGGCCCCAGCAAAGCAAGCCTTTCGCCCTGATTGAGCACAAACGAAGTCCCTTGAAGGGCTTGATTGTTTCCGTAAGCTTTCCACAGGTCTACCACCGCCAATGCTGGCGTTTCCAGTGTCAGAGCTCCCGAGGGCGGTTGTGGAATCGAATCCAAGGAAAGAGTCACTATAGAAAAAACAGACCAGAGTTGGAGAATGGTGTCGGATTTCCTTGCGACGATGCCACACGGACCGACGCATTATAGGCAATCATTGTATAAAGAAAAATGAACCTTCAGCCAATTTGCAATTCGCCACCGAATCCAAAGTAAACCGAATCAAAACAGAAGGAATACAACCTTGAATCGCAACAGGTCAACGCTAGTTCAAAGCTTCCTTCCTACTTGGCTCCAATTTCTGGTATTGACTTGGATGGCTCCGTTCCTTGCCGGCCAGGATGCCGCCCCAACTCAGGCCAAACCCGACTATTCCGCAGAACTGCCCAGAATACCAGCATTGTCCCCTCAAGATTCCATGCGATCCATTCGCGTGCCCGAAGGATATCGATTGGAGCTGGCCGCAGCCGAACCGGAAATCCGCGATCCGGTCGCCATGTCGTTTGACGAAAATGGACGCATGTATGTCGTCGAAATGTGCGACTACTCCGAACAGGACACCGAATCATTGGGGGCGATCCGTCTGCTGGAAGATCGCGACCACGACGGGCGATACGAAACCAGCACTCTCTTTGCCAGCAACCTGTCGTGGCCAACCGGAGTCATATGCTATGACGGCGGCGTTTTTGTTGCGGCCGCACCCGATATTTGGTTCTTGAAGGATACCAACGGTGATGGCAAGTCCGATATCCAAACCAAAGTCCTATCCGGTTTCGGCCGTAACAACGTTCAAGGACTTCTCAATAGCTTCTGCTGGGGGATCGACAACCGTGTCTATTGCCAGGTCAGTAGCTCCGGTGCAACTGTAGTTCAGCCCTCCAAGCCCGACGTCGCGCCGCTCAACTTGAACGGTCGAGATTTTTCATTTGATCCAAAGACCATGCAACTTCGCCCCGAAAGCGGTGGCGGTCAACACGGCATGAGCTTCGATGACTTTGGGCGACGATTCACCTGCCACAACAGCGATCACTTGCAGATGTATCTGTATGACGATCAATACATCACCGCCAACAGTAACGTCCCCTTACCTCCGTCGCGACTGAGTATCGCAGCCGATGGCCCTCAAGCCAATGTGTTCCGTCTGAGCCCCGTCGAGCCCTGGCGAAACGTGCGCACTCGGCTTCGCGTTTCTAATCAAGCCTCCGGCCCGATTGAAGGGGGGGGCAGGGCGGCCGGCTACTTCACCAGTGGAACCGGAGTTACCATCGTACGCGGCAGCGCTTTCTCGGACGACCTTAAAGGCATGGCCATCATTGGTGACGTTGGCAGCAACATTGTCCACCGCAAACGTCTTTCGGAATCCGGAGTCGCCATGGTCGGTGAACGGGTCGACAAGGAATCAGAACTGATCGCAGCCACCGATATTTGGTTCCGCCCGGTCCAATTCGCAAACGCACCTGATGGAACCTTATACATTGCGGACTTATACCGCGAAGTGATCGAACATCCGAAATCGCTTCCCGAAGAGATTAAAAAACATCTCGACCTGACCAGCGGACGCGATCGAGGTCGCATCTACCGGCTGGTACCCAACGGTTATCATCAGCCACCTGCGCCCGAGCTTGGGCGAGCTACCATCGACCAACTGATCGCGACTCTGGAACACCCTAATGGTTGGCATCGGGATACCGCGTCGCGTTTGCTCTACGAACGCCTTGCCGGCCGACGCGATGTCCAGGTCTCCCCCAAGTCGATGGTCGCTCTTGATTCGATCGCGAGCTCATCTGCGTTTCCACCAGCCCGGTTGCATGCGTTAGGAGTACTGGCCAGTGTCGGGGCAGGGCAGGGCAGGGGGGTGATTCAGGCAGCTCTTCAGGATTCGCACCCTCGGATCCGCGAATGGGCCATCCGCTGGAACGAGACAACCAAAAAGGAATGGCTTACCTTAGCTTTTCCGTCCCTTGTACAAGATCCCGACCCTCGCGTTCGATTGCAACTGGCTCTATCATTGAATCGATTCTCATTACCAGAATCCGAACGACTTAAAGTGGCATTAGGGCTGCTGGCACTTGCTTCCGACGACAGATGGCTTCGAGCTGCCAGCCTCAACGCAATCGGCCCCAACGGACTTTCAGCATGGAAAAGGCTGCAAGCGGGGCAGGGCAGGGGGGCGGGCCAGGGCGGGGAGGGTAGTTCCGAAGTGCCGCTACCGGTGTGGCAAACGATTGCCATGCTAGCCGGCCAACAAACCCCCCTCGAATCCTGGACCGAACTGGAAACGATCCTGCTGTCCATGGTTCAGGAAACGCACCAACGGCAAGCGTGCATCGGCCTGCTCAAGGCCTTGCAACAACGCATTCCCGACATCGCGGCTCGAACCGTCGCACTAACAAAACTAACTGGTTTGAACCCAGCCTGTACGAAACTCATTTCCGAATCCCGAACCCGATGTCTGGATCCGAGCCTTGCGATTGCGGACCGCACCGAAGCTATTGATATCGTATCGATCGAACAATCGCCGGAGGACATCGTCTTGCTCGCTGGACTTTTGAATCAGCGTGAACCTCAGTCGGTGCAACAAGCGGTAACGAAAGCACTCATGCAATACGCTTCCCCCGACGTGGCGACGGTGTTGTTAGACGCATGGCCAAGCCTGAGCCCGCGAATGCGCTCGCTCGCTTCGGAAGTTCTGTTTTCGCGTGCAGCCTGGATCGAAACGTTGCTCGGCAGGGCAGGGCAGGGGGGCTTCGCCATCAGCGAGCTAGAACCAGCGAAGATCGCAAGCTTACGCAATCATCCGAACGCAAGCGTTCAAAAACTTGCCGACTCGGTGCTGAAGGCTCAGCCCACCAGCAATCGCCAAGAGGTGCTAACCAAGTACCGCGCCGCCTTGACCATGCCGGGGAGCACAGAACGAGGGAAACAAGCCTTTGCAAAAGTGTGCGCTGCCTGCCATCGACTGGATGGCGTTGGCTATGAGCTCGCCCCGAGCCTAGCTTCGTACCAGTTTCGCGGATCCGAAGCGATTTTGCAGAACGTGATCGAACCGAACCGCGAGGTGAATCCGCAGTACTTGAGTTACACCATCGTCACAGTGGATGAGCGTATTGTGACCGGTATGATTTTGGAAGAAACCGCTACGAGCGTGACTTTAGTGCGTGGCGAGAATCTATCCGAAACCGTGGACCGTTCGAACATCGCGGAGATCAAGTCTTCAAAAGTATCGTTGATGCCCGAAGGAATCGAAACACAACTAGAACTTCAAGGCATGGCCGACTTATTGTCGTATCTGCAGTCGAACATCGGCAGTGCCCGATAGCCATAAAAACCGTACTCTCGTTCCAAGGCTCCGCCTTGGAACGCACTGCCTTGGAGGCTCCGCCTCGCGTTAGGCATGCATTTACAACTTCAGGAGGCAGGAGCCTCCGTTGCAGTGCTTCCCAAGGCGGAGCCTGGGGATGAGTGCTCTATCTCGCATCTCGGGGCAGGGCAGGGGGCAGAGGCGAAATACATGGGGAATTTGCGGCAAAAAACCTTTCGTTCTCGGGGCAGGGCAGGGGGGCCGCATGTTAAACCTTTCGGTTTGCACCGATTCTGCTTATAGTACTGACTATTTAGTGACTCGCTCGGCGACGTCTTTGGCTCACTCGTTTGCATCCAATCCAAAAGCAATGGTAAAAGTTCGCGACTTCCTGGGTCCCTATCGGTTGACTCGCCTGATCCGGCTTGGCAGCACCTGCCAAGTTTGGGAAGCCATCCGCGACGATGGGCAAAAACGATACGCGCTAAAGGTCCTTCGCCCGGAACAACGAGGCAACAAAGAGGAAATCGCGTTTCTGAAGCACGAGTTCGAGATCGCGAGCACTCTGAGCCACAAAAACATCATCAAGATCGTCGAATACAAAACCGACGCTGAAACCCCTTTCATCGTGATGGAGCTTTTTAGTGAAATCAACTTGAAGCAAGCCATGCGACGTGGGCCCGAGCCCATCGCGTTCAAGCTGACGAGTATCGTCGAGCAGGCATCGGAAGCACTCTATTATTTCCACTCCAAAGGCTACGTCCATTGCGACATCA
>CAITIF010000907.1 GCA_903892365.1 uncultured Pirellula sp.
AAGATGAAGATGACGAAGATTGGGACTAGTCACATCGAGTAGTTTTCACCAACGTTTGGTATAAAATTGTGAGATCCAAGGCCTCGTCACGAAGTTTCTGACGGGGTTTTTTGTTTCTCCCTCCAGTGAGGTTTTTGATTCCAGCATGCCAAACGCCAATTGCTTTCTGGTTGCGTATGCGATCGTTTTGGTCCTTGAGTTACTGAGATGGCTAGACGGTACCGGCCGTCTTCCTTTGCCGTCGGCGGCAAAGCCTTGGCTTGCCCGTATTCTGCTGGGTGTAGCAGCATGCGGCCTATTCACTCATTCGCTGTACTTGCTAGACCGGATTTTTTTGTCGGCCTCGACCAGCTCGTCCCTGCGATTGGTTTCGTCCTGGCACGATTGGGCTATCGTTAGCGCTTGGGCTCTTGCCTGCTCTTACATTTGGCTGCTACTGAAGCGGCGTGAAAGCCTGATCGGGCTATTCGTTTTACCCCTGCTGCTTGTATTGGTGGGCTTATCGTTAGCAGTACCCAGAGAACCGCTCGGCGACGGAAACTCGGCAACCTTGTGGCGTCTGGTCCATGGTGCAGCAATGACGATTGGAACCATGCTGGTCACTCTGGGGTTTGCGATGGCGATTATGTACTTGATTCAAGCATATCGGCTGAAACGCAAGCGGCCGCACCAAGGAGTATTGCGATTACCAAGCCTGGAATACCTACAATCGTTTGGCAGCTTTTGCCTATTGGTAAGTGCGACATCCATCGGTTTTGGATTGGTCTCTGGGGTCATCATGAACCTAGTTCGTGACGGACAAGTCAATTGGACCGATCGAGGAATTCTCTTCTCGGGAGGCTTGTTCGCTTGGCTTGTCTTTGCGTTTTGGATTCAATGGCAGTTCGCCAAGCGAGGCAAAGGAGCTCAGACCGCGTGGATGAATGTCTTGTCGTTTTTGATTGTTGCAGTTGCCGTACTGCTGGTGATGAGTGCTCCGCATGGCGAAGTGCCAGATCGACGATTGGATAATAGCCCGCAAAGCGATTTGAACTTCGATGGGGGTGCCAATTGAAGTTCTTGATGGTGGGATGCAGTCATCATTCGACCCCGCTCGCAATTCGTGAATTGATTTCCTTTTCGGGAGAGCAAGTTTTAGCTGCTCTGGCCGAGCTTCGAAGGCGGTTCGCTGATTGTGAGTTCGTTCTATTGAACACCTGCAATCGTGTTGAGCTGTATGCAGGTTCGCAGCAATCAACTGGCTACCCGTCGCTGGATCAGATGGTTGCGTTCATGACGGAATTTCATAGTCAACCGACAGAATCGTTCGGACGCCATTTTCTAAAGCTGGAGGATCAAGACGCCATCGAGCATTTGTTTACGGTGGCAAGCAGTATTGATTCCATTGTTGTCGGTGAGTCGCAAATTGCGGCTCAGGTTCACGACGCATACAGCCAAGCGACCAAGGTTGGATTGACAGGCCCGACCATGCACGCGGTTTTCCAGCACGCCAACCAAGTCGTCAAGCGGGTTACGAACGAAACCGAGATCCATCGTCGCAGGATAAGTGTTCCGAGCGTTGCTGTCAGTGAAATCGCTTCCGAGTTCTTTGAGCGCTTTGATGACAAGCAAATTTTGGTTATCGGCAGTGGGGATATGGGGGTTGAGACCCTTCAGTACCTAAAAAGTGCTGGAGCATCTCGAGTCACGATTATCAATCGTTCACTGGAGCGAGCAGAAAAGGTCGCTGAGCAATTTTCTGTTACAGCCGCCTCGTGGGATAAGCTTGACCCGCTTTTGATTGAATCCGATCTCGTTGTCAGCACCACTGGGGCCGATCAAGCGATTGTGACCGAGGCACGCTTTCGAACCATTGCGGCAGCTAGAAAAAAAGGAACGTTATTGATCTTGGATCTTGCGGTCCCTCGCGATTTCGAAGCCTCGATCGTTCATTTTCCAGGTGTTTACCTTTATTCCGTTGACGATCTGCAGATTGTTTGTGATCGAAACAAGTCGTTTCGTGAACAGCAGATGCCCAAGGCCGTTCGCATCGTGAACGAAGAAGTGGAACGTTTGCTTGGGGATGTCAAGCATCGCTCCTCCACGGCCACCATTCGCGCCCTGCGGGAACAAACAGACTCCATCAAGCAATTGGAACTGGACCGCCTTTTAGGAAAGCAAGTCATGCAGGATTGTTCTGCTGAGATGCAAACGGAAATCGCTCAGGCGTTCGATCGATTAACCAACAAGCTGTTGCACTCGCCGCTGCAGTCCATCCGAGAGGTCGCTCAAACCGATCAGCGAGATAGCTTGGTGAGTGCCTTGCGGAAGCTGTTTCAGCTGCGTTAGGGATCGACCTGTCAATCTTTACTGCCCGTTAACATTCGCGTCCCATCAATCTTCGATGCCATCATCACGAAAGATTTCTTCTCGGGAATGGAGTTGGCAAAATAATGCTCGCTTTTGATCTGGCAGCGAATAATCGAATCCTAGCTTGCGCAGGAATTCCTCGGAGGCGCTGATCGCCATCACTTCCAAAATACCCTTTTCTCGGGCTCGGTCGACGCAGGCCTTGACCAGGGCGCTGCCGATTCCGTTCCCTTGGTAGCCATCCGCAACCGCGAGCGATTGAATTTCACCGAGCTTACGCGAATAGATTTCCACTGCAGCAAAACCAACCAATTGGTTGGAGCCTGCTGCGTCCACCACTTCCGCTACATATCCATTCGCCATCAATAAAATAAGTTCCGATTGCATGCGTCGGAGCAATTTCTTCTGCTCGACAAATGGTTTCAACAATGCCTGAATGCTGGCTAAGTCGTCAAAATGAGCACGTCGAATTTTAAAACTGATTTTGTTTTGGGTTTGGCCGGCAGTGGGTTCGTTGGGCAACTTGACTTTCCCTTGGTAAAGCGGATGGAAGGTGAGTTTTCACCTTATGCTACTCGATTCATGGCACTAGGTCAGCCTTGAGGGCGCGATCAACGGTAAAGTTTATGCAACACGCAAGCGCGTTTGCTCGTCTTGCCTCGTTTGCTCAGTTTCACGTATACCTTGGAATGGAGCTAAGCAATACCCCGTTTTCTTTCCGAAAAATCAAAACGAGATCACATTTTGGAAACTACCGCAGCAAGTGTCGTCAATTCAATCACGACATTGGATCCTAACGTTTCGGAAGAATTTATGGGGCAGCGACTTTTCTTTTCGGTAGGCGAGCCAAGTGGAGACTTGCATGCCTCCAACCTGATCCGATCGATTCAGCAAATTTCGCCATCTACGACGTTTCGAGGGCTTGGCGGAAGCCGAATGATCCAGGCAGGACTGGAGCTCGATTACGATCTCACGACTTTAGCAGTGATGGGATTTGCCGAAGTCCTTCCCAAGCTCCGCGAGTTTTTCCGAGTGGCGGATTTAGCGGAGAGTTGCTTTGCCAGGGGAGACGTGGACGGGGTGGTATTGGTCGATTTTCCGGGCTTCAATTGGCACATTGCGAAGCGCGCGAAAAAGTACAACATTCCGGTTTTCTATTATCTGCCTCCTCAGCTTTGGGCGTGGGGTGGTTGGCGAGTTAAAAAGCTCCGAAGGAACGTGGATCATGTGCTTTGCAACCTTCCCTTTGAAGCACCTTGGTTTCATGAGCGCAAAGTGAAGGCGCATTACGTAGGCCATCCATTTTATGATGCGGTTGCGCAGCAACCTCTGGACATTCGCTTCATTGATAAATGGAAAGACAACAAGAAGATTCAAGTTTCGGTACTTCCGGGCTCTCGCGACCACGAGGTGCACACGATATGGCCACTTCAGTTAGAGGTCATTCGGCGATTAGCAGCCAAGCATCCGAACGCTCAGTTTTTGATTGCCGCACTGAAGGATTCGCATGCACTGTGGTGTCGTTCTCAGTTGCAGGGGGCAGACGCCAAGCTGCCAATCCATATCTTCGCGGGCAAGACTAGTGAAATATTGGAACTGAGCGATTGTTCGTTGATGAAAAGCGGTTCGGTATCGCTCGAACTGATGGCTCGAGGAAAGCCAGCGGCGGTGCTTTACCATCTAAGTGAATTCACTTTTTGGATGGCGAAGATGCTGGTCCGATGCAAGAGCATGTCCTTGCCGAACATGATGTCGGAGGAAGTCGTTTTTCCTGAGTTCTTGTCTCATGGCGCATTGAATT
This sequence comes from uncultured Pirellula sp., assembly GCA_903892365.1. Taxonomy (GTDB): domain Bacteria; phylum Planctomycetota; class Planctomycetia; order Pirellulales; family Pirellulaceae; genus JBKCUI01. The sequence goes on from CAITIF010000907.1 coordinate 4,151, forward strand.
CGGCTTCTGCTCGTAAGTCGATCGAACAGGTAACCATCGAAATGTCGAAGCTTATCTCTGACAACGAATACCGTGCTGGCCAGCGTCAAAAGCTACAACGTCTGGCGAGCCAATTTGCCAAGCCGGGAGCGAGCAACCAAGCAGCTCGCTTTATCATGACCAAGTTATTGACCCCTGACGAAGGCACATTGCCGATCGATCAAGATAGCCCCAATGTCGTTACCAAAACGAATCGAGCCGCCTGAAGTCGGACTTACTCCATAGGGTCCGCAGCGAATGGGTCATCCCCCATCAGTTCGTCTGTTGCATCGCCAGCCCCTTCGAACAGGCTATCTTCCACGGGAGCAGTATCGGTGCTTTCCGTCGGTTCGTCCGAAAGATTTTCTTTCTTCTTGCTAGATGCATCGTCATTGTTTGCCATGAAGTTCGCAATATAGACAGCGTTTTCTGACTCCGTTTCTCGGAGGCAAGTGAGTTCCCCTTGGGAGTCGATAAAGTACAGTCGATCGGAAACGGAATTGGGAAGTACTTTCGGAGCCTGGATACTGGAGACTTTGACTTCAGTACCCGTTGCCTTGTCGATAGAAACGAGTTGGTTGCTCCCGTTGACTGCATAAACGTGATCTTTGCCAACGGAAACAATATCATGGATGTTTCGAACCGGATTGGCCCAAAGACTTGAGCCGTCGGTGATGCTCATACAAAAGAGCTTTTCTTCATCGCTGACAATGAAGACGGCGTCCTTGGATGCAATAGGTGACTTTGTGACTTGGGCGGCGAGACGTCGCTTCCAGCGGATCGAGTCTACTCGGTCGGTTGAGAAGTGGATGACAGTTCCGTTGACACCACAGGCGATGTAGCCAGTTTCCACCGCGACCGGCAATGCCACGACGGTTTCGCCCGCCACGATAGAAGTCCATAGCCTTGCGTTGTTTTCGACATCCGCCAAAATCAATTTAGAGTTCATTGGCCAGCAAACAAATCGACGATTGACCGACGTTTGGATCGCGACTCGATTTTCTACGCCGCTTCGAAGAACAATCGGGGCTTCCTTCAGGTCCTTCACATCATAGCCCACCAGACGCCCACCGTCGGACGGAACCAATGCCTTACCGGGCATCGCAGAAGGGGAACCCGTGGCAGTAAACTGAAGCTTGCGAGTGTTCAGCTTGGTACCGTTCTCCAAAGAGAAAATACTTAGATAGTTTCCGTTGGTAATCGCCACATGATCATCGGACACTCCCGGACCGAAGAATGGCAACCGAGGATCTCCGGCTTCGGCGGCCCAAATGACGTCTCCGGTTTCGGCATCAATCGTTGTCAATATTCCGCGTTCGCTGAGCGTCACGATGTAAGTCAACTGACTGCTTTTGCTTGGAATAATGTCCACCTGTTTTCCGAGCGTTTTGTAGGTGGCAGCTAGCTTTTCGGCCCGTTTCATGGCTCCCGCCATACCGATGCGAGGCAGCTTTTCGATCGACTCTCCTTTGGAAATCGCCAGATCAACAGCTTCTTGGTCGATCTCGTCACCTCGGATTTGAATCAGAACTTTGTTGCCGTACTTGACCGTTACCGACTCTCGTCTGGCGGTCGAATGAGGCCAAATGATGAAGCTGTGTTCGCCATGCGCGAGAGGTCCGCCCCCAACATTGGTTTCCCAAGCTAATGTAAGGCCGAGAGTCGCTGCGGAATGGCTGTTGACTTCCGCAAGTCCTGGTTGTGGCAGGCTTGCAACCAGGGAAACACCGAAAATTGCAGTAAGAAAGCGCAACGGCGAGATGAAATTCTGGATCTTCATGAAAGTTGCCCTGGTGGGAAAAGAAAGAGTCTCTTTGATAGTAGTCTGCTGGCAGGTAGTTTGCTAATAGGAAATTGGATTTACGGCCTCTCTTCCCGGCCGTCACATCCCGCATAATCGCTCGCGGCCGGCCGGCACACCCTCACACAAGTAAACTTGTATCACCATCACTTGCCAATTCAGGGCAGGAAATAAACGTGGGATTATAGAATTTACTGGGCAGCGGTCGACTCGGTTTTCCTTGGGTCGGGCTCACTTTGCCAATCATTCTGGCCCCGTTGTTCTATTCATGCGTCTTCATTTTGTTCGAAAATTCATGCGAAAGTGGATAAGAAAAGCTACCTTACCGTTGCACCCACAGTGAGCAGGTGGCTTTTGGTTCGAGGGGGAGACCGATTCTTCGGCACTCTCTTTTCGGAAATTCGACTCGACCGATCAGAGAATGTTTGACGGTTGGGCACCAGCGATTTACCATGCTAGAAGAGCTGGCCCGCATTTTTCGGGGATGCACCCTGTCATTTTCAGGCTAGCAGCTGTTTTTCTCATCCACTTTTGCTCTTGTTTTGGCTTACAAAGCTCACTTTAGAGGTACTTCATGGCTCGCGATCGCAACGTCTATGTCTGGCAAGCCTACGTGACCGTTATGTCCATTGTGAGCCTGGCCTGCTTGGGCGCAATGCTGTTTGTCATTTTCCAGTCGGGCACGAACGCCAAGACCGTGGAAGGGGCAATCGCCAAGGAGCAAAAGGCGACGGACGAATTGCGAAAAGCATCCAACGCCCGCCAAGTGCTGGAGC
>CAITIF010000908.1 GCA_903892365.1 uncultured Pirellula sp.
CAACAAAGCCATGAGCAGGGTATCTCGATTGACAAGACCAGCAGTCAGCATGCTGTTGGCCAGGTTTTCGGCATAACGATGTTTGACCGAGACTGGGCGCATCGACGCAATTAGTTCGCTAGGAGAGGGCTTGCGGAGATCGCCTTCTGCGGGAAGGGCGTAGAAGGCGCGATTATGCACTTCACGGTTTCCTGTGATATCGGTTCGCCAAGCTTCAATAACTCCCGGTGTCAAGAGTTGGTGAATCATGTCTTCCGATAGATCTTGTGCGAAAACAGAGAGTGTGGAACTACCTTTTAGTTCCAAGTTGGCGTCGCTAGCTTCGGAGTTGGCTTTCGCCACACTTTTCAAAGGCAAGCGGGTGCCAGCGGATCCGGCAGGGATTAGGAATTCAAGTTCAGGAAGATATTTCTGCAAGGACATTTCTTCGGACCAGGGAGTGCCCGTGGGAACGCCGACATCAGGCCTGCGAAAACTTCCCAAATAGCCGACACTGCGGAGAGCAAATACCACAAAGGTTGGATCCTGTGCCCAGCTGGTCCAATTTGGCAATAGGCTGGTCATCACGGTCATGACACGTCCCTCACCATAGGGTTTATCGAGAATAAACGGCTGCCCATTGCGAAGCTTAGCGACTACTTGAAGGGGAGCAGATTGAGCAGAATTCTGAGAATCAGCCGAAGAAGATGTGGATGTATCGGGCAACTTGGCTTCGACATAACGTTGAATGCGTAACATGCGGAAAGGCGAGCCCGCCGAAGAGAGCAAAGGTCCGAATACAGGATGGGGCAGGGCGAGCATATCGGATAAATCTTCCTCTGCGGCTGTTTCGGCCAGTGGTGCCGAGTCGCCTAATTCTGCAGGGAATAGACCCTTGCCCGAATCAAATAGCTTTTCATTATAAAAGTTCTTGTCAGCGTTATCTCCAACAAAGAAGCAGACGCCGCCACCACTCCGAGCGAAACGTTCTAGCTTTCCGATCGATGGTTCATCGAGTCTTGGAAGATCGAGCATATAAATTGCCGAGTATTGAGAAAGCACCTCATCGGTTTCATCGCGCAAAAAGGACTCGCTATGAATGTCGATTTGAAGACCAGTGCGAGCAATGGAGCCTGGGTTAAGAGCGGCTTCCATATAAAACGCATTGGTACGCGTTAAATCGCCATCGATCAACAAGACTTTTTGACCGGTTGTTAATGGCAACGTGCAAGCTCGAACATTGTCTGTTGCGACGGCATCCTCGGGCAAACGAACTTCGATCAAATGTTCGCCAGGGCTTTCGAAAAGAACTTGGAACCGACGTGAGGCAACTTCCCCAGCGGGGATTTGATCGATGATGACAGGTGCAAGTTCTGTGATAACACCGGAATACGGCTGATCGACCAAGGGCTTAACTTGCCCTTCAGCATATTCGATTGTGCGAGGCTTGATCAAAATATTGCGGGCACTTTGTTGTCCATGATTGCGTACTTGAACTTCAATAAACAAAGGAACGCCCGCTACCCATACTTCTTGTTCCGGTTCAAGTTGAGCGATCGACAGGTTTTCATGTTCGTGACGGACGCAATCGATCAACTGTATTTCTGCGCCCGCTGCCTTTAAGGGTTGTAGAGCCGCTCG
>CAITIF010000909.1 GCA_903892365.1 uncultured Pirellula sp.
CGGGGAAAGGGGGATTCGCAATCCTGCCTTTGATGGGTGGAATGCTCTTAACGTCCTTGGTTGTTCATTACGCGCAAGTGGGGCCGCTTTGGCTGCCTGATAAGCTCGGGATTGACTTCTCTCGCATTAACCCTATCTCAGGTTTTCAGCGGCTCTTCACCATTGTCAACGTATCGCGACTTGGTTTTGGTCTCATTAAGATCGGGCTCGTCTTTGGGATTCTGTTGTCTGGGGTTTGGTCGCGTTGGGATTCGATCTTAGCGCTTGGGTCGACCAACATTGAAGCGGTGGGGCAATTCGTTTGGACGACCATGATTGATCTATGCCGCAATGTAGCGGCAGCTCTGTTGATTCTGTCGGTTATCGATTACGGGTTCCAGCGATGGAAATACGAACAAGATTTGATGATGACCGATGAAGAGCTTCGGGAAGAAATGAAGATGACTCAGGGGGATCCGCAAATCAAATCCCGTCGACGCAAAGTCCAACGGGATCTCGCAGCCCAGCGTTTGAATTCGGATGTGCCTAAAGCAGACGTCGTCGTCACGAACCCCACCGAGCTCGCGATTGCACTGAAATACGATCCGCTCACGATGAAGGCTCCGATCGTTTTGGCAAAAGGGGCAAGCTTGGTTGCGGCTCGCATCCGTAAAATCGCCTTAGAGAATGGGATTCCCATCATTGAACGCAAACCGCTAGCGCAGGCGCTGTTCAAGCAAGTCGAAATCGGCCACCCGATTCCAGTTACGGAATACGCTGCTGTCGCCGAGGTGTTGAAATATGTCTACCAAGTTCAGGGTAAGTCCATTTCCGATTTGACCAAGGCACTAAAGCAGTGAATCCTCTATGGACTCAGAATTCGAGATTTCGTAAGCATTAACGAATCGTCAGCGCAACTAGATTTTCGAGGGAGAGACAATCATGAAACAAATAAATCCATTTTCGCTTTTGATCTTATTCTGCGTAATGTACTTCGTGGCTCCTGCCCAGTTGCAAGCAGACGATTCATGGAGCTGGAACCCATTTGCCAAGTCATCTTCCAGTCGTGACTCCAGTCCTCTCTATTCGAAATCTGTTAGCTCCTCGAAAAGTACTTGGTGGCCAAGCTGGAAAGCTCCCAAAATGCCTTGGTCCAAAAGCGGACCGACGGTGAGTTCGTACAATCGATCTAAATCGACGACCTGGGGGAAAATCAATCGGACGACCAAGACTTGGTGGAGAAATACAGCCGAGTTTCTAGATCCATACCCCGAGCCTAAACCACCTCGATACGAAGAACCTTCGTCGGCTTCGAAGAAAACAAATTGGTTCCCCTGGACGTTCCAAAAAGAAGAACCCCAAAAGATCGAAACAATGCAGGATTGGCTGGAACAAGAGCGACCCAAGTATTAGTACACGTTTCAAAACTGGCTAATTGCCCCCAGATATTCCGCCACCGTAAACTGAGTTTGCGGTGAATTGGTTGGCTTTCAAAGTGTCCGGCTATCCCATTTGCAAGGGTCCTCGTTTATTATAGGGCGACTTGCCCGCGAGTTGTCCTTACCCCTCTCTCCCGCCGGAACTGTTTTGTGTTTGAATTCACTGCTTCGCCTTGGTGGCCTTTTGTTGTTCTAGCCATCAGTGTTTGTTTCATCGTAACGGCCATCAGCTACTGGCGGATGCACGCCTTTGTTGCCTTGTTATTGGCTTCATTGGTGGCTGGCCTATTGACGTTCAATCCGGAACCGAAGGCCCGTTTTTTGGATCAGAATGGAGAATGGACGTCGGGCCTCTGGAAGGTTGTCGACAAAGAGGGAACTGGAAAACCCGTGTCACATGCGGTGGCAGTCATCGAGCTGATCGCCAAAGGGCTTGGGGATACGGCTCGCGATATTGCGATATCGATTGCTCTTGCGTCCATCATTGGGATGTGCTTGATGGAAAGTGGTGCTGCCGACAAAGTCGTGCGGCGGTTTCTCAAAATTTTCGGGGAGAAGAACGCTGGCTGGGCTCTGTTGTGGTCTACGTACATTCTCAGTATCCCCATCTTCTTTGACACCATGTTTATGCTGATGGTGCCGTTAGCCAAAGCGCTTAGGATTCGAACGGGGAAAGATTATTTGCTGTACGTGTTATGCGTGTGCTGCGGTGGCGTCATCACTCATTCGTTGACCATACCGCACCCCGGTCCATTGGCGATGGTGGATAGTTTAAAAATCGATATTGGTGTTTCACTTGCGGCTGGGCTACTGGGGGGCCTCATCCCTGCGGTCATTGGTTTCTTCGTTTGCGTCTTTCTGAACTCGCGCATCGTCGTTCCGCTACGTGGCAGTCTGGATCAAGAGCAGGCAACGGATAAGCCCGAGTCGGAACTGCCGTCGCTTTTATGGTCCATATTGCCGGTGGTTCTTCCAATTGTATTGATCGGCTTTTCTTCCTTGTTTCGAGTGATCGCGGATGGGAACAAGGGGCAGTCGGTTGCTTGGTGTGTGGCAGCTTATCAAGCTCTCGGTGGCGATGCTTACTTTACGTCGGTTCGTGCTGCCTTTGATTTTTTCGGGCATAAGAACATCGCTCTTATGATTGGTGCTGCCATTGCCTTATGGGTTTTGGCGCGTGAGCGAGGGTTTGGAAAGGAAAAGCTGGAACAACTCATTGGCCCGCCGCTGGAGACAGCCGGCATGATCATTCTTATCACCAGTGCTGGCGGTGCCTTTGGTGGTATGTTGCGAGTTGCCGGTGTGGGCGATGCCGTCCAGCTTGCAGCCAAGGGGCAGCCGATCAGCCTGATCTTGCTGGCTTACGTGGTGGCTGCGGTTATTCGTATCGCTCAAGGAAGCGCAACGGTTGGCATGTTAACTACCGCCGCGATGATTGCACCCATGCTTTCCGATGGCTCGTTGGGTTTTCACCCGTTGTATATCTATCTGGCGATTGGTTGGGGAGCGATGGGCTTTTCATGGATGAACGACAGCGGTTTCTGGGTGGTCAACCGACTGAGTGGGATGACTCAGCGTGAAACGCTTCAGTCATGGTCGATTCTGACAACTAGCCTTTCGCTGGTTGGATTGGCGACAACCTATGTCGCTTCGCTCTTGCTACCATTGGTCTAAAACCAAGAACCCTTTCCGACGAAACATCCAATGCGCAAAATAGTTCTTTCCGCCGTTGCGAGTGTGCTTCTACTTGCTTCATCGCTGGTCGCTGACGGACCGGCCGACAACCAAATGGAGACGGTAAGGTCGGTGCCACCGCCTGGGATTGCGATTAGCGAAGAGCAGCGAGGTAAGCTTACTGCAGAACTGCAATCGTTGAAGGAGAAGGTCGCCAAGATCCAGACAATTGCTTCCTCCAAAGGAAAGCAACAAGAGGTGGCTGATCGTTACTTGCCGGACGTGGAGATCTTCCCCCGCGCTGTCGAGATCGCTTTGAACGAAGATGGGTTCTTTGACCCCAAGGATTTCGATCGGGCATTGGATGTGCTTGTGGAGGGACATCGCCGAGCCGACGCTTTGGCCAACAGTGCCCCGTATTGGATTCATCTTCCGTTGGAAGGCTCGCCAACCGTTCGAGGCTACCGGTCCCGATTAGATGGATCGGTGCAACCTTATGGAGTTGTTTCGAGCGCCCGTGAGCCTGTGATGACGGGAGCTGGAATGCGAACCGACGTATGGTGTCGTGGCCGAAGCGAAAAAGGGCTGGAGCTTCAATTCATCTCAGCTCGATTAACGAACTCAGATCCGCAACCTGCTCCTGGTGTTTTGATGATTCATCCGTTCGGGCGCTACTGCAATGCCAACAAGCTTGCGGGTGAAGTGGACACGTTGGAAGCCCTTGAACACGCCGTGACCGAATACCAGCTGGATCGGAAAAGAATTGCAATTCGGGGATTCTCCATGGGCGGAGCCGCAGCATGGCATCTCGCAGTGCATTATCCAAGTAAATGGTTTGCAGCCAATCCTGGTGCAGGTTTTTCCGAAACCCCCAAGTTTCTCAAAGTCTTTCAATCCGAAGATTTGCAGCCTACTTGGTATGAACAAAAGCTGTGGCAAATGTACGATTGCCCTGATTGGGTCACCAATCTTCGAGGATTGCCCACGGTGGCTTACAGTGGTGAATTGGATAAACAAAAGCAGGCAGCCGATGTGATGGCAGAAGCCTCCTGGAATTTACCTCAACAGGAACGCTTCGAATTGACGCACATTGTTGCTCCCAAGACGGCTCACAGCATTGCGCCTGCTGCGCGAAAAGAGATCGAAGCGAAACTCGAAGCCATCGATCAATATGGTCGGACTCTCATACCGAATCAAGTTGACTTCACAACCATGACGCTCAAGTACAATCAATCGGATTGGATCACGATCGAAGCACTGAAAGAGCATTGGGTTCCGGCAAAAATCCAAGCTCAAATCGTTGTGCCGCAACCAACGAATCTGGATTCCAAGCGGTATATCTCGATACGGTCGGAGAACGTAACGGCATTCTCGCTGGACTTTCCGATTGATTTCAATCCCGACGCTCAATCGATGCTTGTTCTCCTTACCGATGTTTGGCCATCCAACAGTGTTCAAAAGGTATCGATATCAAGGGCTTCCGATTTTACTTGGCATGCTCGGTTGAACTACGACGGCACAAGCTGGTCGGTCAGTTCTCCTTTGCCAGATCCGGCGCAGCCGCTTGTTAAAAAGCATGACTTGCAAGGGCCCATCGATGATGCTTTCATGGATTCTTTTCTTTTTGTAAGACCTTCCAAGGCTGGCCAGTATGCAGAAGTGGATAAATGGGTTAACAGCGAAATGGATCGAGCGGTTCGAGAATGGCATCGTCAGATGCGAGGTGACGCTCGCGTTAAAACAAGCGAAGATTTGCAACCATCCGATATCGAGAATCATCATTTGATTTTATGGGGAGATACAGATAGCAATCCTACGATCGCAAAGATTGCGGAGCAGTTGCCGATCCGTTGGAGCGACAACCAATTGATTGTCGGTTCTAAAACTTACCCTCGGCAGACATATGCTCCCATTCTCATTTTCCCCAACCCGTTGAATCCGAAACGCTATGTCGTGCTCAATAGCGGCTTCACCTACCGCGAATACGATTATTTGAACAACGCCAGGCAAGTTCCGAAGTTGCCCGATTGGGCGATCGTGGATTTGAGCACCCCTCCAAACTCCCGTTGGCCAGGCAAGATCGAAGCAGCTGGATTTTTTGGCGAGCGTTGGGAACTGAAACCGTTCTAAGCTCGTTGGAGCGATGGAAGTTTCTTGCTTTTGAGGGTGGAATAGGTCAAAATATCTAGGGTACTGATTCGAAGTAAGGAGCTACTTTTCAATGAGCATTGCATCAATCAAGGAATCCATTGAATATCCAGAATCGGACGGCGAACCTATGGGCGAAACGGATTTGCATCGTGATTGGATGGTACGAATTCTTGAGATTCTCAGGTGGCGATATCGCGGTCAACGCGTCTACATCGCGAGCGACTTGCTTGTCTATTATGAGGAGGGATCAGCCTCCAAATTCGTCGTGCCCGATGACTTTATTTGCCTCGATTGCGATCCAGGACGCAGACGAACCTTCAAGACTTGGGTGGAAAAACGCGTTCCGGATGTGGTGTTCGAGGTAACTTCGAATAGCTCGAGTCGAGTGGACACCGTAAAGAAACCAGTGATCTATGAACAGATTGGGGTCAAAGAGTACTTTATTTATGACCCAACGAGCGACTATCTGGAACCGGCGCTGCAAGGGTACCGGATGGTAGATGGTTATTTGAAACAGATCCAACCAATCAACGGAATGTTGGAATGCGAGACGCTGCAGTTAGGGCTGCGATTGATCGATCAGGAACTGGAGTTCTTTGATCTTGGCACAGGCGAAATTGCTTTGGATGCTGCCCAGGCAGAACGCGCAGCCAGGGAAGCAGAGCGCGAAGCGAAGGAGGCAGAGCGCGACGCCAAAGAGGTAGAGCGTGAAGCCAAAGAAATAGCCTTGGCTAAGAATCAAGAACTGCTGCTAGAGATCGAACGACTCAAAAAAATGCTTGGTGAAGCGTAATGTCCAAATCATTCTTGAACGCCGTGGGCTCAGCAGTATTGCGCTTGATGCCAATCTTGGCCCTTCTCATTCTCCAGCCAGAAATGGCCAAGGGGGATGAACTTGCCGAGAAGATGGAGAAGTGGAAGAACACCTACGTTGAAAAGATTCTTCCCATCATGGAAGCTCGATGTGTTGGATGCCATCGAGGTGACAAAATCGAAGGGGA
>CAITIF010000910.1 GCA_903892365.1 uncultured Pirellula sp.
AACTTGATGTGAATGGTATCGGTCGGCAATCCTGCTTGCCCATAACGCTTAGCGATCTCATGGCTCAGGATCGTGCCTACGGTTCGATTGGTGTTGATGATGTCCACATCCAACCGGATTGGTTTGCCAGTCTCCAGCGTTTCTTTGCAGCGTGGGACTAGCGTGGTCATGTCCAACGACTTTTCGAGTTCGTGGTCTTGCTTGTCGACGCATCGGACCGGAGCATCAGCTCGCGATTTTTTGGCAGGCCTTAGAATTGGAGTTAAATCCAAACCATCTGCTTTCCAGTGCTTCACCGCTTGATCGACTTTCAAACAGTCGGTGCGACCGATCATATCGTCGATCTTGCGAAAGCCCAATTTGGCCATGATTTCTCGGGCATCTTCGGCCACCATGAAAAGATAGTTGACCACATGCTCAGGTTTCCCCGCAAACTTCGCTCGAAGCTCTGGGTCTTGCGTAGCAATTCCTACAGGGCAAGTATTCAAATGGCATTTCCGCATCATGATGCAGCCCAAGGTGATCAAGGGAGCAGTCGCGAATCCAAACTCTTCAGCGCCCAAAAGAGCTGCCATCACTACGTCGCGACCCGTTTTTAATCCTCCGTCAGTTTGCAATGTGACGCGAGATCGCAAATCGTTCAGAACAAGTGTCTGATGAGCTTCGGCAATCCCCAGCTCCCACGGTAAGCCAGCGTGCTTAATGCTGGTGAGTGGTGACGCCCCTGTCCCGCCAGTATCGCCGCTGATCAAGATATGATCGGCGTGGGCTTTAGCCACCCCGGAAGCGACCACGCCCACCCCAACTTCACTGACCAGTTTGACGCTGACGCGAGCGCTTGGATTGCTGTTTTTCAAATCGTGAATCAACTGCGCCAAGTCTTCAATCGAATAAATGTCATGGTGCGGCGGCGGACTGATGAGCCCAACTCCGGGTGTACTGTATCGAATGCGAGCGATGTATTTGTCTACCTTCTTCCCAGGTAGCTCGCCCCCTTCGCCAGGCTTTGCACCTTGAGATATCTTGATTTGAAGCTCGTCTGCATTCGCCAAGTATTCAATGGTAACGCCGAAACGCCCCGATGCGACTTGTTTGATTGCAGATCTCTTGCTGTCTCCATTGGACATCGGCTTGAATCGAACAGGGTCTTCACCACCTTCTCCCGTGTTGCTTTTTCCACCCAAGCGGTTCATCGCAATGGCAACCGTCTCATGTGCTTCTGCGCTGATCGATCCCAAACTCATCGCGCCGGTGCAAAACCGCTTGACAATGTTCGCAGCAGGTTCGACCTCGTCGATCGACAAAGCAGGACCAGCAACGCCCTCTTGCAAGTCCATCAAGCCACGCAATGCATACCGCATCTTTGCGTCTTTGTTGATATGGTCTGCAAAACGACGGTATGCATTTTTGTCCCCCGCGCGAGCTGCGACTTGGATGTCCGCAATCGCAGAAGGATCCCAACCGTGGCGTTCCCCTTCGGCTCGCCAATGAAACTCTCCCACGTTCGCAAGCATGCCTGACGCATCCGCGGAGTCCGTGGGAAAACCAAGCGAATGCCTGCGGAACATTTCTTCGGCCAAAATATCGAAACTGCATCCTTGGATTCGACTGTTTGTACCCGCAAAGCATCGCGAGATGACTTCGTCCTGAAGCCCCAAGGCTTCAAAAATCTGCGCTCCCTTGTAACTTGCTAGAGTGCTAATACCCATTTTCGCCATGACTTTCATCATGCCTTTGGCAACAGCTTTACGATATCCTAAGACGATCTTGGCGTCATCCATTCCTTCCAGCAATCCATCACGACTTGCTTGCCATAGCGATTCGAATGCTAGATACGGATTGATCGCATCCGCACCATACCCAATCAACAAGCAATGATGATGGACTTCGCGAGCTTCACCGGTTTCTAAAACAAGTCCAATCTGAGTTCGTTTCGCAGCCCGCACCAAATGATGGTGGACGGCTCCGCATGCGAGCAAACTGCTGACGGCAACCCTGTCTTGATTGACTTCACGGTCGCTCAGGACAATCATAGTGAACTTATCGTCAATGGCTTGTTCTGCTTCTTGGCAAATGCGGTCCAATGTCGATTGCAAACCGGATTTCCCCTCAGAGCGATCGAAAGTAATATCGATCGTCTTCGTTTTCCAATTTCGAGCCGTCATGTGCTTGATCGCAGCTAGCTCTTCGTTGGTAAGAATTGGGTGCGGTATCATCAAGCGATGGCAATGAGCGGGGGTCGCATCCAACAGGTTCTGTTCCGGCCCCACATAGCACTCGA
>CAITIF010000911.1 GCA_903892365.1 uncultured Pirellula sp.
AACATGCCTTTTGCTACGACCCTTCGCATTCCAATTACTGGAGGATTTGGTGTCCTTAAGCCAAGGGTGCAAGCGGAGCGTCAGCAGGCTCGTATCTCCACGAAATGGTTGTTGGAGGTTGATTCGGAAAGTCTTTCATCCAGGGTCGAGTTACTTGGCGGGATATCCGATGGCGATTTGCTAACCGTTGAGTTGCCGACTGGATTTCGACCTGTGGACGTGACGAACCGAACTGGCAGTGTTCGATTTTTGCAATCCGAAAATCAAGGGCGAATCCAGCTTCAGTTGTTGGCAGAGCGAAGGTCGTTGGAGCTCAATGAATTGATGATTCAAGCTACCCGAGAAACGAATTCCTATGGAAGCGTCTCCGGCCAACCTTTGGTAAAGTCGGGGGAAGTCCCCTGGCTGAAGCTGCCCTCAAGCATCATCGTAGAACAGTCGATTGATTTATCAGTATCGGACCAGCTTCGTGTTCAGTTGGATACATCGACGGAATCCATTCAGGGGAAGGGGGGAGCTCAAAGTGTCGCTGCATTGGTTCAAGGTGCGACCGAACCCAACAAGTTAAGTGCGGTTAATGGCAATTACCAAGCCTACTGGAAGCAAGAAGTTGTCGAGAATGAAATCTCCGAGAATCCTGGTACTACGCAACCGGGGGATACAAGTGCATCACCACTTGAGATCGATTCCGCAGAGAATCCAGCCGATGGAAAGAAATTGGCGGTGCAGTTGCCAGAGCCAAATTCTATCAGTCAGACCATTCATTGGATCGGTTCACGCAATGGAGTTGATTCACGCGGCGAAGTGGGCAGGTTATCTTCTGATTCCAAAGAGTGGGTGATTGTTGAATCAAGCTATTGGATGGACGGGTTGGACATGCGAACTTCGCCTAGCGAACTGTTTCGGTGGGACATCAGCGACCAAAATCAAATGTTTCAGGAAGTCGAGGTATTGTCGGTCCAGCTCGATGGTACTTCTATCGAATTTCTTCAGTCGAACAGCTTGTTGGAATGCCAAGTCCCACTTACCCAGCTATGTTCCGAGCTGGTTCTGATAACTCGGCAGCATGTGAAGTTTGACGCCGATTCCGTTGGCCGGATTCTGGTGCCGCATCTTCAAAGCCACACAACGGGGCCAGTTTTGTTTGTTGGAGACGCCGCTCGATTTTCGGTCCGATATCAGGATAAAACTCAGGTTTTGGTATCCGCCGATGATTGTGCTGAAGTTTTAGCGGAAAAATGGTGCGAACTTTTTTCCGGCTCGGCCAATAAGGTCTCCAACTCGAATGTAACCATCGGTAGCCATTGGGAGCGATGGCAGCGGTATTGGAATTTGGGGGCGTTCGATCGGCTTCAAGCATGGTCTGTAAATAACAACTTGGAACCAACTTCTTTCGATACAACCGTCAGAAAGTGGCATCAGACCAAAAGCTTAACCCAGAGCATGCTTAGTCAACCAGCGAAAAAGCTCTTGGAAACTAAGCTTGCTCAATCGGGATCCCAATACGGAATGGACCGCGACGGATTGTTGTCAAAGACAAAAACAACTGAAGGAACCAGCCCAAGAGCAGCCAACCTGATGGAGGGAATGGAAGGGGGGGCTTTTTCGCTCTTTGGGTCTATTCTGTTACTAGTTGGATCGATGTTGCTGTGGGATGTTTCACAGAAACCACAATGGTATCGCCCATGGTGGTTGTTGCTAAGTGTCGGGCTGTTGTTATGGGCAACTTTCGGGGTTCTTTGGCCCGCTCTTGTGCTCAGCGCAGTTGCATTTGCGATCGCGTTGGATACGTATCTGTTGGTTACCGAGCGACTTCGACGAAGCGAGACTCGCGGACTACGGTAACTTTGATTTCGCCGGGATAGGTCAATTGCTCCTCGAAGGACTTGGCGATGTCACGGCAGATTTTTGCAGCCACAGAATCATCGGTGTTTTTCGAGCTGACGATCACTCGCAGTTCACGACCAGCTTGGATCGCAAAAGCTTGTTCAACGCCAGTGAATCCACGCGCAATGGTTTCCAGTTCTTCCATTCGCTTGATATGACGCTCCAAGGATTCGCGTCGAGCGCCTGGTCGCGAGGCGCTGCAGGCATCTGCTGTGGCAACCAACAAAGTGTATGGGTATTCGGTGGTTAGTTGGTCATGATGTCCTAATGCTGCATGGACAACCTGTTCGTTTTCGCCGTTTCGTTTTAGCAGATCTGCACCAATCTTCGGGTGACCGCCCTCAAGCTCATGGTCGGCTGCTTTTCCAATATCATGGAGAAGTCCGCATCGACGCGCGGTTTGCGGATTAAGACCGATCATTTCGGCCATCATGCCAGATAGAAAGGCAACTTCAACGCTGTGCCGTAAAACATTTTGTGAATAGCTGGTGCGGAAGTGAAGTCGTCCGAGCATATCGATGGTGCGTTCATGAAGACCTTGAATGTTGACTTCTTGTGCCGCTTCTTCCCCTTTTCGGCGGATAAAGCTTTCCATTTGCTTTTCCGTTGCGGCAACGATCTCCTCAATGCGCGTCGGGTGAATGCGTCCGTCGATGACAAGCTTTTCAAGAGATTGGCGGGCGATCTCGCGGCGAACCGGATCAAACCCGCTGACGATGACTACCCCTGGAGTGTCGTCGATGATCAAATCGCAGCCAGATATTTTTTCAAAGGCGCGAATGTTGCGACCTTCTCGGCCAATGATTCGACCTTTCATGTCATCGTTCGGGATGTCGACGGTACTGGTGCTGCTTTCCGACGTTTGGGACGAAGCATATCGCTGCATGGCGACTAGCAGAATATCTTGAGTCTTCTGCTGTGTGATTTCTGAAATTCGCTTTTCATGGCGAAGGATAACGGTTCCGAGTTCCCCTTGAAGCTCCTTTTCCAATAAAGTCATCAATTGCTTTTTGGCTTCTTCGGTCGACATGCCCGTTAGACGTTGCAGATCGTTTTGCTGCTGCTGGACGAGTTTGGTGTACAGTTCGTTTTTGCGTCCGACATCTTCAATGCGATCGGAGAGCTTTCGCTGAGTTGTTTCGACCAGCTTTTCTTGTTTCCGCACATCGTCCGCGGTTTGCTTGAGCGATTCTTCTTTTCGCTCGATGGATTGCTCGCGTTTGCGAAGCTCTTCGCGCACTTTGTTGTTTTCGCTGTCGAACTTGGACTGAAGCTGAAGCAGCTTTTCTTTTTTCTCCAGTTCCGCCGTTTTGACCATGTTGTCGCAATCCAGTTTCGATTGCTCCAGCAAACGTTTGGACTGACTTCTTGCATCCCGACCTTGCAAGATGTTGATTCCAAACATGGCTGCCGCTCCGATGGCAAGTCCAATCAAAGCATAGAGGAAGCCTAGATTCGATCCGGAATCCGACGCCTGAGCAAACAAGGGCTGGTCCAGAACGCTAGAAACTAGCGAGGAAAGGAAGTTCACAATTTGTCTTTCTGTTTAGCAACAGACGACCAACTGATTCCGAAAGACGAGTAGATTTGGTTTTGAAGCATCGCTTCGGACGAACAACGTAAACCGATCCTCTGGAGCACCATCCCGATACAGTCGAGGCATTTCTTGGAACTTCAGCAGGTTCTAACTTGTCCCAAGCCCAGGTCGCAACGACGTTGGTCAGATAAGCGACAAACAAGATGACAATGGCTAGTGAAGTCATACGAATAACAGGTTTTGTTGATCGATCTACCAAATCTTAGCTCGCCATCGAAACTCCCTACGAGCTGAACTCGCAGGGAATAGAAGTCGCGATTGCGTTGATTTTGAGTTCTACAAGGATCCAATTAAGTGCGTTCCGATCGGCCTGTGGAGGCACAATCGAGAACACTCCGGAATGGTAGCACAATTCGCTCCTTTCGAGAACACTGCACCCGTACTTCCCCTGCGAAACTGACCAAGAGATCTAGCCGAGAGGCTTTTTTGCTACTGAAAACAAGCGAGGCGACAAGGCTTGTACCTGCGAAGACGCAAAAACGCCCTGATTTACGGGGTAGGGTTCGGAAGCATGGGGGAATTCCATCGGTGAAGGTACTGTTCGAGGAATCGATTAAAATTGTTATTCACCTCATTTTGTGCAGTCATCGTCGCGGCTCCCATTTGAATCGCTCGGTCGAATGCTTCGGCGCCACCCAAAATCTGAAGAGGCGCTTGGAGGGATTTGATTTGCGGGTCTTCCCGGATTTGCTTTTTGTTTTCCAAAGATGCCGATGCCGCAGAGGCATCCGAAGATTCGGTCCAGACCAACGACCATTTGCCAGAACGCAGGCGAGCTAAAAAAATGGAATCTACGAAAACCGATAGTCCTTCGCTATTCATGCGTAAGTGGGTTGCCCGGAAGTAGGTGTAGCCCTTCGCTTCTGCCTTCCCAATCGCGACTTTTACCCAATCGCGTTCCAAGATAGAGGATTTCTTGGAGTCGAGTCCGTTATCGGTCAATGGGTCCTCCGACAGTTGGCGAACGAGGCTTTTCATTTGAGACTGAAGAATCTGAGGGACAAGTGCTGCGATCGGAATGGGTGCGTTCGCATCCACTTGGATCATGGCATCGCCCGACCCTTGGTACTCGACCGGGTTGGCTAAGCGATAGGAAACCAAGGCGAATCGGCATGCCCAGCGCTCATCGTCCTCTTCTGTGGGCAGGAATCGCGTCGACAAATCTGGAGC
>CAITIF010000912.1 GCA_903892365.1 uncultured Pirellula sp.
ATAATTCTCCGCTTCCTCGAAGGACTTATTTGCGGCACAGACATTTCCTAGCATGGCGTAATGATGGCTGGTAGCCTCTAGAAACGACTTCTCCAAAATGTCTTGATCCTGCTCGGGAGGGTCTTCACGTTTGGGGGTCTGACTGCGGACTTTCTTGGACTCCTCTGCTTTGCCTTGTCTTGCTAAAGAAAGTGCCCATAGCGTATAGATCGAAGCTTCTCCGGCGCCGAGCCGAATCGCTGCGGCGGCGGCTTGTTCAGCCTCAGGAAATCTGCCTGCGTCCACATACGCTTGGGCGAGATATCGGTACGTTTTGACATTCTTCGCCTCCAGATCTCGGGATTTTTCAAGATTCTGGATCGCGTCATCCGTCCTGCCTAGTTGAGCAAATGTATCCCCCAAGGCAAGAAACAAAGAAGCAGATGCCAAGCCGTTCATTAAGGCTTGATTCAGCGTCTCAATCGCCTTCTCTTGCTTTCCTGACTTAACGTATGCATCGGCTAGCATCAGTACAGGCTCTACTTGCTTCGGATCAAGTGTTACCGCCTTCTCGAGATTCTCGATTGCTTTTTCAAACTGCGATGCCTCTGTAAGCGCAATCCCGGCGACGTGATAAACAAGATGACTCTCCGGATATTTGTCGGCAACCAACGCGATGGCATCGAGCAACTTCGCTTGCTCGATCGCACGCCCTTCATAGGTCGCGTCGATCGGTAACTCAATAGAAGACTTGGCTTCGAAAGGCTCTTCGAATGAAAAACTGCGGCAAGCACCAATCGAATCCTCAGAAGTGGTCGTTCGACCAATCCAAAAAAACGGCCACAAAAAGACAAGCAAAAGATAGCTGCCAGCACCTAGAACACCCGTCGTGATCAGCCACCCTATTTTGCCTAAACTTGGCTTTTCTAATTTCGAAGGCAAGCTCTTCGTTTTTTTGCGACTCAATTTGAAAGCCCAATATGCAGAACATCGAAAAAGACATATGCGAGATCACATGCTTCTCATGAGATTCTAATCGAAATGGCTCCCCAGCAAGGGGGCCCCTAAAAAATCTTAGGATGGCGAATAAGCTGCTGCCTGACACAGCTGCCGAATTCTTCGAGCGACGCGATTTTCTTCTTCGAAGCTACGTAACTTAATCGTTTTGTTCTCGATCCACTCAATCCACTGTGCAAGCGAAAGCGCCGTCGCAATCTCATTCAACTCTATACACTCGCTGACAGCCCCAAGCGCATGGTTGGGGTGACCGGAAGAGTAAATTGCATAGGCGTTTTCCCACCAATCCCTTGCTGACACCGGGCCGCAGTACTGATTCCTGGCCAACCCCGTTAGGCTTCCAAAGAGCCTTATAAAATCTAACCCTGGCCAGTCGAACCTTGCGGCCCCCAGATCCACAATCGAAGCAAATTCACCGGACGGCCGTACCAGCACATTCTCGTACCACAGGTCTCGAACAATCCAATGATAACGACGATCTGCCCGACTGACTTGCTCCAACCGTTCCCCCCATGTTTTCTTGCATGCCTCGACGGTCGCAAGGCATTGGATCAATGGAGCTACCAGCCCCTGTCTTTGAAAAAAATCCGAGGCCAGCACGCTTGATCCCCAAGGGCGACTGATCCGACTCAAAAAATTAGCGCGCTCCACCAAAGTCCTGGATGGCCCCGCCTCATAGGGATCCTTGCGATGCCCCGATGCCAGACGCACCCCTTCTGGAGCAGAAGACTCCAGCGTTGCTACGTGGATCTTTGCTAAGATCGACGCCAGTTCGCCAACTCGATCCAGCGACAAGTCCGACTCTTGAAACGGGCGCCCATCGATCCACTCCGAAAGAGACCAAAGCTTGCCGTCCCAAGGGAACAGTAGAACGCGGTCTTGAGCATTCCCAATCCAGGGAACAAGCGTTGGGAAAGGCCGAAACACTTCACTGCGCTGGAGCCTGTCCCAAAACGCGACTTTGTCCACGCTGGCTTGGGTGTTGGGCCAGCTTCGAACTGCAAAGCTACCACCATGCAATTTTAGCTGGAAGATTGAAGAATCGCTAAACCCCGATGAAGCGTTGCGTTGCCAACGCATGGGGTGCTCAAAAGAGGGTTTGTCGGAAAAACTTAGATTGTCGGGACACAGCCACGGCAGATTGCGTTGAATGGCTGCAATTGCAGCCATTGCAAGCTGGCTATGCTCCCAATCTGCCACCGCTTTTTACATCCGCCCGAGTTCAGCGATACGATCTTGCGCTTGTTTGGCGAGTGTATGAGTCTCATGATTGTTGATCACAAAATCATAGAACTTCTTTGCGATATCAATGGCCTTTTTCCGTTTGTCTCCTGTTTGGTCGGAAATAAGAACCTCGCTGCATCGTCCGGCTTCAAAAGCCGACCGAGCTTGCCAGTTTTTGATTTCCTCAGGAGCTTGCGTTCCACCATAACCGTACATCACCTTTTGGAACTCTGAAATGGCCTTTGCAAATTCGCGATCGGCGAAAAAAACTTCACCCATCATGAATCGCGATCTCGCCCCCACTTCGTTGCGTTGCTCTTCCGCGATTTCACTGTACAGTTGCAGCGCTTCCAAAGGCTTCTTTTGATTTTGTTTCGCGTAAGCCAGTTCGTACTTAGCGACAGCAAGATGGGGAGAATCTGGTACGCGGGACTGCAACGCACCGACCCAGTTTTCGACATCTTTCCATTTCTTCAATTCGCGAGCTGCTTGTGCCCCGTGCAGATAAAGCAGCGACTTGACTTGATCGCTGACGGAACTTGATTTGTCCGATTCCAACTTCGAACGAGTGACTTCGTACTGCGGCCACGCTTCGGCATACTTTTGCAATTTCAGCAGGCTTTCTGCGATCATGAAAGAAGCGTCGGTGCTTAGGGTTCCTTGCGGGAAGTCTTTGGTCTGTTTTGCAAACTGCTCAATTGCCTTATCGTATTGCTGCTGCTGAAAATAGGCCCAGCCAAGCTTGTAGGTAGACTTCTCCAGCAAAGCCACGTCGACGCTGCGCGTTGCGGCAACCGTGTACGCTTTGATGGCACGATCGTACTTGGAGTTCTCGTACTCCGATTGTCCAACATGGAAGAAGGCCTCTGCTGCTAACGAGCTGTTGGGATAGGTCGTGGTTAACTGACGGAAGGCCTCGTTGGCTTTGGCCGTATCCCCGTTGGCTTTCTGGGCCCAAGCAAGTTCGTAGTAGACTTTGTCCAACAGTGGAAACTGAGGCGAGGATTGAATCAACGCCTGGAAAGTTTTAATGGCTTCTTCGATTTGCTTGGATGCAACCTGAGCCAAACCTAGTTCGTACGCTACATTGTTTGCCTGATCTTCAGATAGCTTTTCGTTTTGCAGCTGCTTCAAAAG
>CAITIF010000913.1 GCA_903892365.1 uncultured Pirellula sp.
AAGTGTAAGCAGTTCTTGCTCGGCGGAATCTCTTATCGATTTTTTAACGTCATCCAACCGTCCTGAAATTTCTTGGACTGATTTTGCAAGTTTCTCTCGCTGTTGAATGACTGTCGCTTTCGCGAGAGATTCTGTGTCCATATCCTCCTGAGCTTCGGCATGGGGCACCGCAAGCTGGAAGAGTATTGCTAGCACAGCAATTAACTTTGCGAAGGCAGGGCGAGTTGCCGCTGTATGGACGTAGCCAAGGAAGTTCGGGAAAAGCGGAATGCATGGATGCATGAATCGGAGGCTCCCTAAGGGTTGGGCTTCGAAGGAACGGCATGCTAGTTTAGACTAGAACAAAGTGTACTCCAATTCGATGCAATCGATTTGTTCAGTGAAAGCGTATCTATGAACACAAATGCACGAGAATTTGCTACTTCTATGGTCTTGAGCTTCCGTTTTTCGGTTTGCGAACCCCGCAGGCGTTTGAGTGCTGCTTTTGTATTCGGTATTGGGCTGTGCTTGTTTTTTGGGGGGATAGAATCTCGTTGTAGCGGGCAGGCAAATCCTGGGGCTGGGGCTGGCGTAGCGGCAATCCGTTCCGAAGCGATTGTGGGTTTGCCGTATGGCGTAGCCAGGGTTCTTTTGCCTCTCGGTCAAGTTTCTAGCACGGAGTCGTTGCGGATCATTATCAGCGACGACGAAGGTCGTGTCATGTTCCCTGCGGTCGATGTGCAAACGACCGAGCCGCCTGAAGTCCATACCCCGATGGCCAGCGGTCGGCCTGGGATCGGAAACGGTGGATTGATTCGCCGTATTCGCAGTGCGATACAAAATGCAAAAGAGCAAATTGATCCACCGGAAGTTCTTCGCGTCCAGTTTTTGTTTCGGGGCAAGGAACCGCTTCATATCAATATTGCGGGCGACATGTCGACTCAGTTGACAATCCAACCAATTGAGGAAGGGGGCGATAGCCAAAGCCAACCTACTGGTGATGCGTCCCAGCTTGGACTTTCTTCGCAGTATTCTGCACCTTTTCGAGCGTTGCTTTCTTCATGGTGGGATGGCTATGTTCAACATGCGAAAAAGCAGATTGAGCAGAGCGATTATCCTGCGATTGTAGAGCATTACCTGACGCACATGTTGGCCTACCGTTACGGGTACCCTTTACCAGATTTGGCGAAAAGTAGTTCGGCTTCGAAGAAGCAAAAACAGACAGATCCATTGCCAACGCTGGCGCTGGTCGCAGGTGTGGAGCAGTTGCGGGCAGAAGTATTTCAGGAATCGCTTCGAAAACCAGAGCCAAACGATTTGACATTGGTGCCCGTTCCTGCACCTCCCAAATGGGTTGATGTACCCTCACCTGATACGCCACTCAATCAAGAGATTGAGGCGATTGCAAAAAAGGTCCCACCGGAATGCTATTATCTGCGTTTTGCCAGTTTTTCGAATTATCTTTGGTTTCAAGAACTCAGTCAAACACGGGGGGGCGACTTAGCGCAGATGGCAGTACTTCGCGGTTTCAATTACGAAACCAACCGTCGTATGGAGAAGTTGCTTAATACCAAAACCACCGCAGTCGCGAAAATGTTCGGTGATTCGATCATCGGCGATATGGCGATCATCGGACAGGATCTCTATCTACAAGAGGGCCCGACCTTAGGGGTGCTTTTCGAGGCGAAAAACGTTGCGTTGCTGAAGTCTTCTTTAACCCAGGAACGAGTTGCTACTGCCAAGCAGTTGGAGGCGATGGGTGGCAAGCTTGAAACACTTGAGATTGGAGGAGCACAAGTTTCGCTTCTTAGCACACCCGACAACCAAGTTCGTTCCTTCATGATCGATCGAGGCCAGTTTGTGCTGTTGACGACTAGTAAACGATTGGCAGAAAGATTCATTCAGGTGCATGATGGGCAACCGTCGCTCGGCGATTCGCGAGCCTTCCGGTTTGCACGTTTGATGATGCCGCTGGAGCATCGTTACGATGTGTTCGTCTATCTTTCTTCCGAATTTTTTCGAAATTTGGTGTCCCCTGGATATCAGATTGAATTGCGTCGACGACTCAAAGCCATCGCAGCGATCGAGATTGCGGAGATCGCAAGCTTAACAGCTCAGGCGGAATTAAGTTCGAACAAGTCATCCCCCAACATTCAGGAACTTATCGAAAATGGCTATCTTCCGGAAACCTTTCAGGCTCGAGCGGATGGTTCTCAGACCCTGGCCTATGAAGGGCACTGGAATGATTCCTTGCGTGGAAAACGCGGCAGCTTTCTGCCTATTGCAGACATAGAGATTTCGGAGTGTTCCGAAGAAGAGGCGAGGAATTACCGCGATCAAGCTTCGTTCTACGCAACGCAATGGCAGCAGACTGATCCGTTAATGGTAGGAGTTCGACGATTCTCGGGAGAACCTTCTGAGAAGATGGAACGCATTGCTATCGAAGCTTATGTTGCACCGCTTGGCCAAGAAAAATATGGATGGCTATCGCAATTCTTGGCTCCACCCGTTCGAACCGAAATTCAGCTTCCTCCGGATGACGTCATCAATTGTCAGGTTCATTTGGCAGGGCAAAGTACCGCTCGTTCCTTTTCTCCAGACCATGTCATGTTTGCGGGCCTGAAAGATATGGTGCCGCCGGTTCCTGGAGAGACCAAAGGACTGTTGGCAACACTTCGCACACTGCAGTCGTTGCCTGCCTACTTAGGTGGATGGCCAAGACCTGGGTATTTGGATCGATTGCCACTTGGGTTGGGGGGCGGGCCGCCGGATGCCTTAGGATTTTCACGTTTGTTGATTGGGCTTTGGAGATGGCAGGCTGGCGGATTTAGTGTGCTTTCTTTCGATCGTTCGATACTTGAGAATTGTGCTATGCATTTGAGGCCTGTACCGGCCGATGATGTCGCCCAAGGTCGCTTGAAGATTCGAGATCTCGAAAAAAGCAAGCTGTCGGCTTGGTTCAACACCTATTGGTTTCGGCGCGCGGCCCAAACAACGCGCGGTAACCTCATGCTTCTGGATTCGTTGACGGAACAGCTCAAGGTAGAGCCAGGTCAATCACTTCAAGTCGCAGAGAGACTTATTGATGCGCGATTGCAATGCTCGCTTGGTGGGCGTTACGTTTTGCAGCCAGCCAATTCGGATGCGGGAGTTCCGGTTTGGCAAACAACGGCATGGCCAGCCAATCTGCAGATCATGGGGGATGGTCAACCAACCCTTGGTTTTGATGCAACCAAGTGTTTGCCTCCACCGGAGTACAAGGCAACTTGGTTAGAGTGGTTTCGTGGTGCGCAATTGCACCTGACCCAATTGCCAGAGCGTTTAATTGTGGTGGGCACGTTAGATATCGAGCCCCTGACCGTTGCAAATACGACGGGGAATGGAAATTCCGCCGAAGGAACATCATTGCCCAAAATGGACATGAATCTGGACCTGTTCAATTTACCGTTCAAATTCTTCAAGGGTGATAAGCCTCAAGGGGACAAGCAACCCGTGAAGCCGGCGGAAACTCGTAAAAGCTTCTGATCAAGCAAGCCAAACCTTCCTCTCCAAGCAGCCCCCCGAATTTAATCGGTGCCACCCACCGACTTGCGTATTGCAGATTGGATTGTTATTATATAGGTCTAAGGAGATGCCTTTATGCCACGACCACTTCGTTCCAATGTCTTTCGCCCACAAGAAATTGCTATCCTTCATTGCACTCAGCGATGCGTTCGCCGTGCGTACTTGAGCGGCGTGGATGCC
>CAITIF010000914.1 GCA_903892365.1 uncultured Pirellula sp.
CAATCAAGCGGTGCCACAAGGCTTCGGTTATGGACCTGCAGAAATTTCGCTCAATCATCTCTTCGCAAACAACCCATTGCTGTTGTCCAGTTCCACCGCCTCTTTCTCCTTCTTCGACAACTTAGCAGGAGCGAGACGTTACCGCCCACGTCCGATCAATCTCAATACGGTGAATGATCGAGTCCCTGGAATACCTAGGCCCATTGCATATCCGGATCTTTCTTACAGCTCACTGGCTGAGCGTGAATTTCATTTGCCAACGCAGCACAGTCGGCTTCCAGGGATGCCGATCGCGCGCCGCGGTACATTTGGAATGTCCTACGATCGCAATGGCAATCCTATCTTTGTCAATCCATCCATTGTAGATGCGAACCCTTATGTCCCTTTGGCTACGGACTTTGCGAATGAGACGTTGAACGATCGCTACGAGTCGGCAGTTATGGGGAATCCGATTGCAGATGATCCATTGGGGTTGGCTGACTTGGAAGCGGTTCTCCGAAGGTTTGATGAGGATGCTGCTGCACTGCCACAACGACTTCGCGAAGTTTTGAATCCGCTTGCTGCGTCGGGCTTGCTGGACAGCATTTATGCAGAAGTCACAACTCGCAGTGGTGAGCTTCGTTATCCGAACATCGCTGCTGCAATGAAAGTAGCACCTTTGGGATCTAGCTCAGCCATTCAAGCGACACTAGGAAACGAAGGGGTTGCAACGAGCGACGTCACCGATTCCTCCGTACCAAGCTACCTTCGTTACATTCAAATGTTGCATTCGCAGCGTTACCGCGTGCGGTCGTTCCCACCTGATGCGACCGATGATCCCGAGATTTCCTATGCGGCACTTTCCGAGTTGTTCCCATCCGATTTCGCGCGTGGGCTTCGGATGGATTTGAACCGACCTTTCGGAAATGGTTTTGATGACGATTTGGATGGCCAGGTGGATGAACCTCAAGAAGTCACACTTGGGACCGAGACTGAATACGGTCAACTTGGTTTTTACATTCGTGAGATGAAAACCGACATTCGCAAAACCAGCGCGACTGTGGTCGAAACTCATGCGAATTCAAATCTGATGGAGAGTGCAACTCGCTTTCGCCTTGGCGCAAGGCAATTACTTGCACGCAATCTGTACTGTTTAGCTCAACTGCTTATTCCGAGAGACTACGAATTCCCAGGTATGGATCTTGCGCCCGATGCGTTTGGCAGAGCACGTATCCGTGCGACCGCGATTGCTCAGTGGGCCGTTAACGTGGTGGACTTCCGCGATGCGGATGCTGCCATGACTCGTTTTGAATTTGATATCCTTCCCTTTGGATCGAATACGTCGATGAACGCTAATTTCGGTAGCGGTTCTGGTGGAGGCCTTCCATTTAAGCTCGCATACTGGGCCCCTGACCGCATTGAACACGCCAGTAAAGATTATTGTGGTGTTGTGTGGGGTATGGAGATGCCAGAACTGTTGCTGACAGAAACGTTGGACATTCATGATCCTCGAATCCGCGATACGGACATGGAAACTGCGATGGGTCAAACCACAACCGCACCGATGGATCCAGATGATGATTTCGATCAGTTTCGCATGCCTCAGGCTTCTTTGTTTATGGAAATCCATAATCCAAGAACGACCGATGTTGCGAACAATGCATTGATTCCTGGCGTTCCAAGCAGTCTGTACGATCTATCGACGATGAAGCTCGATCTGGATCGGATGGCTCCGGCAGTTCCTGTCTGGGGCTCACAACCCGTTTGGCGCATCGCCATCTCCGAGGCTTACACATCAACGACTGCTTCGAATCATCCACAAGCTAGACTTGCGAATCCGGAAACCTTTCAAACGTTGACACATCAACGCTCCATTGAAGGAGTGCCTGGTGGAAGCGGTACGGAAACTGCAATCAGGGGTGCATCCAACTTGAATCACAGCAACACGGCGCTTGAGTATATTGAGCAGTACGTCGGCAATGATTTGAGAAACGATCTAAGCACCACGACGTATTCGCCAGCCCCTGTGGACCCAGTTGGTTTTGAGCGATTTATTTGGCTTACCGGTACAAGACCCGGTGCGACTCAGCGTATTCCAGATATCCTTCCGGGCATTCGCTCTGCAGGTGGTGGAGCCGAGCAAGCGAGTGTCTTTTCAGCTCAAAGCTCAGATGCTTCGTTAGCTGGTGGCTCTTACATGGTGATCGGTCCGCGACCGATTACAAGTTTTGGATCGTTGACGCACAATCAGTTCAATGGCTATGCATACACTGGTCAAACGCTTCGGGCGACCATGACGACACCGGATAATCGACCACAGCTTTCTCCTTCGTTCCAACGAATCGAATTGACGGGTGGCGCGACTCCTTCGGTAAGCACAATGATGCTGAATAATCAAATTGCGAATCAGCCCTGGGTAAGTCGAAGCAAGCAGCCTGAAGTATTGATTTGCTCCACAACAGCTCCTACAGGTTGGGCAACGGCATTTCCTGGACCTGCTGGTACTTCGTTTGAGACGGTGGGAGCAGTTGGTCTCAACATTTCCTACCCTCGACCAGATACCGCACCAACGTATTGGGGGGCTGGTCGCGTTCCCACACGAAGGCTGAATAGCACCGACGTGGCGGGTGGAACTTCTCGACCCGACAACACATCTGGCTTCGGTTCACCCACCAATCCACCGGACAGCTGGGCGGATTTGGGCGTGGATCCGATTCCAGGAGCGTTCCCAGACACCCCATTCGATATGACAAACCCATTGGTCTTTGAGAATGGAGTGTTACCGGGGGGCACAGATGATACGTTGCTAAGGCAAACACGAACGCTACAGAATGTTCGGGCTGCATATTTGCAAAGATTAGCGGATCCCGATTTTGGTTATGACCCAGTCTCGAATCCTTACATCACCGTGGACTGGATGTCGATCGATTTGACCGTGTTCAACGGAGAGGCTCCTCGTGACACGACAGGGCCAAGACCACAACTGCAAGCACGTTATAAGAATGGTGCTTTGTCACCCTTGGCTTCAGGCCATGATGTCCAAGAGAATAAAGGGATCAGTTACTACTCGCCATTAACGGGAGAAATGAAGGATACGGCGGAGCAAACACTTCTTCCTACATCTATCACGGTTCCGAACATATCGGGGGCAGTCAACCCGGAAGCGTTCTGCCGTTATCAGTTGGGCTTCAATCGAGTTTGCAATTTCAGCTCGACCGTCGGTAGCAGTGGTAGCACACTTGGCTATTGCAATGTGGGATATCCTCTTAACACCACACCGGCACAAACGGTCACTGATTTGACGAACGCAGGGTGGGGTTTGTACGACGGCTTTGGGCCACCAATCAACGATCCTGCGGCAATCAACGCGTTCCGCGGTGCCCCAGCTCGAATCGTGGGTGCAACATGGTTC
>CAITIF010000915.1 GCA_903892365.1 uncultured Pirellula sp.
AAACCGTCAATCCAACCTTCAAAACCAAATACATCGACGATGCGCCGAACACAATTCCAAGAAGCGCACCGATAATGACTGGAAACCAAGTCAGTTCGGGAATGTTCTCTTCGTCGGCGATGTACGGCTTAAATTCGGTGGTGTTGGATTCACTCATTCTCAATTCCTAATCTGCTCATTTTCTATTTCTATTTTGACTCTTGTCACCGCACCCAAAACCGTCCTGGTCTATTCAATGCCGTGCATCATTTTCTTGATCATCGGGGTCAATGCCCAAATGATGAGCCCCGACAAAATCGGAATGACCGTGTAGATTAAGAAGAAGAAAGCGAGTCCGTAAGTTTCAGAGATTGGATCGATGAAGCTTCCGGTCCAACCCGCCAAGTAGTTCGCAACGGCGGTCGCTCCGAACCATACCCCAAACATCAAGCCTACCAACTTGAACGGCGCTAGTTTGCTTACGTAAGAAAGCCCCACGGGCGAAACGCACAATTCTCCCAACGTGTGAAGAAGATAAGCGACAATCAACCACCACATGCTGACAGCGGCCGATTTGGATTCATTGGTGATTCCCATGCTTCCTAAAGCCAAAACGCCAAACCCAAGCCCAAGCAAGATCAGCCCTAGTCCGAACTTGCCGGGTGCCGAAGGATTCCAAGGGCTTTCCCAAATGCGGCTCAGGAGCGGTGCAAAAGTAATGATAAAGAAAGAGTTGAGAATGCCAAACCAGCTTGCGGGTACTTCTGTTTCGCTTTGCTTCTCTTTAAGTACCTTTGCCACATACTCAGTATCGAAGTTAGCAGCTTGTTCTTGGGTAATGATTTTGAGTTTTCCGTTGCCCCCTTTGGCTTCTCGGTCTACCACGAAAACAGTTTGATCCACAGCAAGCGGTTGATCCCATTGGATCGTACGTTCGATGGTCTTCTTGCTCTTCTCCCCCGATTCCGAGGTTGTTTCCGTTTCAAAAGCGACCACATACGCTTTCATGTTGAATTCCTTGTTCAACATCCATAGGGCAATAATCCAAATGATCGCAAAGCTGATGCAGATCGAAATGTTTGACAATGGGATTTGGCCATACGTTTTGTTGACTAGCTTGAACAAGACATAAGTCACAATGGCCAATGGCCCGACGGTCAACGCAGTGTTGGACCAAAAGAACAAGGTTGCGGCAGATCCGCTAAGAATTCGGGCGGTATAGTCTTTCGCAAAGATCGTCATCGATCCGCCAGCTTGTTCGAACGCCATCCAGAAGAAGATGGTGAAGAAAGACAGAATACCAATCACAATCAATCGATCTCGAACCACGTTGGCGGGTGCTTCGGCGACCGCCTGCTTTGCAACATCTTGATTTGCTTTTGACTGGCGTTTACCGATCTCACCAAACAAAGATTTGCCCAAGTAAAACATTACCAAGCCGAGTCCCATAAAGATCCCAGCAAGACCAAAGCCAAATCCCCAACCGACCTTCTCCCCGATATACCCACAAAGAAGAATCCCAAGGAACGCTCCTGCGTTGATACCCATATAAAAAATGGTGTACGCGCCATCTTTCTTTTCGGGACTGTTCACGTATAGTTGCCCGACGAGAGACGAGATGTTGGGTTTGAAAAATCCGTTGCCAACGATCAGCAAAGAGAGGCCTATGTAAAAAAACAATGGCGTGTCAAACGCCATCGATGCATGCCCGAGTGTCATCAAGAATGCCCCCAGCAGTACCGCCCCGCGATACCCAAGGAACTTGTCCGCGATGATGCCACCCAAGATCGGAGTCAAATAGACAAGTCCGGTGTACAAAGCATAGAGTTCAAGAGCGCCCTTTCTGGACCACGCCCAACCACCATCCGCTAACTCACTTACCAAGAACAACACGAGCAGGGCTCGCATGCCGTAGTAACTGAATCGTTCCCACATCTCAGTGAAGAACAGTAGAAACAGTCCTGGTTGATGCCCAAATATCTCGTTCTCTTTTGTTTTTTGCATAGGGGAATAAATCCAAAGAGGGGTGGAAAAGCGGTTAGGGCTTTCGCAATTTGGCCTAGGCGTCCAGATTACGCTGCGATCGCTATGACGTCAGCCGATTGAGAGATAATCGAGTGAGAATTGACGAATCTACCACCAAAAAGTTTTTGCGAAACCCAATTTTCGGCCCGGGAAGTCACAAAACCTGTCCCTTGCGGCCGGTTTCCATCAAAAGCGGTCACTCGTTCCCCTCCCGTCGGTTCGCCCCCTGTTCTGTTTTAGTTGTTACCCAGCGTTTTCTTATCTTTCAGCCAAGACGCTCCGGCAGCGTTCTTTCGCAACAATAATGTGATCGAGGACTCGAATACCTACAACTTCCCCCACCTGCGTCAATCGTTCGGTTACCGCCTTATCCTCACGGCTGGGCGTGGGGTCGCCCGATGGGTGGTTGTGCACCAATAGAATCGCGGACGCCGCGTCACGGATGGCAGCTCGGAAGACTTCCCGCGGATGGACCAGGCTTGCGTCCAAGGTTCCCACCGTAATCAGGTGATTGTTGATTGGACCATGCTGAGTATCCAATGTCACAATGTGGAATTCTTCTTGTTTTCCATCGACAGCGAGGCGTGCGAAAACACGGGAACAGTATCGAATCGCATCGTCAGAGCCTCGAATGCGCTCCGCCAACGCCGGTTTCTGATCTCGCAAAAGCGCAATGCGACGCCCCAATTCGATCCCCGCCATGATTTGAGCGTAACTGTCTTTGCGGATCGTTTTGCTGATCGCTCTCAGTTCGGCTAATCCCCAATCAGGAAGGTTGGCTATTTTTTCCTCTCCGAATCGATTGGAAATCACCCGTCCGGCCTGAATCGCCGACTCGCCCACAATGCCAACTCGAATTAGGATCGCAATGAGCTGGGCATCGCTTAACTTGGACGGTCCTTCTTGTAGCAATTGCTCGCGAGGGCGATCTTGCTCCGGCGATTGCTTGATCTGCTCGCCATAAACATGGCGATCGATCCAATGGTCTGGGTCGACTCCGGAATTGCGAACCCATCGGAAAAATTCCTGATTGTCCCGTTCGACACGATTGAGCAACCCATCTTTCGCCAAAAGCCGAATGACTTTGGTGACATAGGCGGGAGTCGGATCGTTGCAAAGCAGTTTCGCCCCCTCCGATGAAAACTCGTCCAGATCGCGAATGGCGTACACGATGGACTTCAGTCGTTCCTTTCGGCTTTCGGTCATGGTGTTTTTAGCCCTTCTGCCCAAAGGTAATAAGCCCAGATCAAGTATCCGGCAGCAAATCCTCGCAAGGTCCAAGCAATCGTTCGAATCCAATTGGTTCGAACTAGTTTCGCGATTAAGTCGATGTTCATGCCTTCCGCCAATCGATTATGGATTGGAACCTGGACTGCAAACGTGCTGAACCAGATAGAGCCAAGAAGAATCAAGCCGATGGTGCAAGCCATCACGGCCCCGATACCGATCTGCTCCGCGAAGACTTGATAGCAAACCAAGAAGCTCAGAGCCCCTTCCAGAAGCATCGCGGGCGCCACAACGGGAGCAATTTTTTGGCAGTGCTCTTTCTCGAAGGCAATAAAACGAGAAGGTTCGACGTACTTCATCAAGGGATAATGAATGATCTGGACGATCCAGATAAGGCCTACCAGATAAAGGGTCACCGCAAAATGCAGTTGCAGAATGATTTCGAAAATATTCAATGGAATTCCCTTGGGCGGAGACTGTATGCATGTTTTCATGGCTGGATGCCACGAAACGGCCAAGATTTTAGCGAAAAATAGATCCGTGTTGCTTCGGACTTCCCGATTCCCTACCATGAAGTTGTGATAAAGTAAGCCGATTGGGCAGGTTTTTGCTGACGGACCATTTCTAAACAAAGTAACCACGAACAGTTAGAAAACGAAGATGCGCACCCGATTCCAACTCCAAAGAATGCGATTGGCCAGAAAGTCTTTACAAGGGCTGTTGATTGTTGCGATGGGCTTGTCGGCCTCAGGCTTGGGCATGATTCAGTTCCCTCCAAGAGCGTTTGCTGACGACATTCCGAAAGTTGCCCAAATCTCTGAACCGCCAGCCGCCACCAAGTCGATCGTGCGGGCCGTTCGGCAATTAGTTGAAGAAGGGCATATTCTGCATCCCAAATTCAACGATGAAATGTCATCGCGCGCGTTCGACATGTTTATCAAGGGAGTTGATCCCCTAAAGTCGTACTTTTTGGCCTCGGACATTCAAGAGTTTCGGCAATACGAGCGAGCCTTGGACGATCTGTTCGTGAAGAACAACGTGACGTTTGCCTACGTCGTCTACAAGCGATTTCTGACTCGGCTTGACCAAGTGATGCCAATCATCAATCAACAAATTGATGCCGTTCATGATTTCACCATCGACGAGAGCATCGCTTCGGATGCCAAGGAAATAGCTTTCGCAACCAATATTGATGAACTGACGGAACGGTGGAGAAAGACCATCAAATTGAGCTTCCTGTCGCTGCGGGCGGACAAAAAAACCGACGACGAAATTCGCGAAACACTTCATCGGCGATACCGAACCGCCTACAACATTCGAACCAAAATGGATTCGGACGAGTTGCTGGAGTTGTATCTGTCCTCGCTAACCAATGCACTGGACCCTCACACCACCTACATGGCACCTCAGGAAAAAGAGGACTTTGACACTCATCTGAAACTGGAGCTGAAGGGGATCGGTGCCACGCTTCGACCAGAAGATGGAATGACCATCGTTGAAAGCGTCGTAGCCGGCGGAGCTGCCGACTTGGACGGCCGACTGAAGATGGGTGACAAGATTGTCGCTGTCGGGCAAGAAGACAACTCGCCACCAGTTGAAACCCAAGACATGAAACTGAAGGATGTCGTGAAGATGATTCGCGGCGAGCCCGGAAGCCGAGTTCGACTGCACGTGAAGCCAAAGGCTGGCGGCGATCAAGTCATTTACGAAATCACGCGAGCCGTCATAAAGCTGGAAGATTCCGCTGCTCAAGAAGAGATTGTCGAGCATGGAACCAAGCCCGACGGATCCCCTTATCGTTTCGGGTACATCAAGCTACCGAGCTTCTACCTGGACATGGACGGCGCGCGAGCCCGGAAAAAAGATTTCCGCAGCACCACCCGTGACTTGAAGAAGATTCTAGAGAAGTTCACCGCATCGAAAGTGGATGCAGTAATTTTAGATCTGAGCAAGAACGGTGGTGGGTCCTTGCCCGAAGCTGTTTCAGCCACAGGTCTGTTCATTGAGCAAGGCACTGTAGTGCAAGTCAAGAGTCCTGACGGACAAGTGGAACAACTGGATGACGAGGATCGTGGAATTGCTTGGAACGGTCCATTGATCGTCAAGATCAGTCAGTTCAGCGCTAGTGCAAGCGAGATCTTTGCGGGCGCGATACAAGATTACGGCCGAGGTCTCATCGTGGGTGATCCCAAGACTCACGGAAAGGGGACTGTCCAAACTCTGGTCGATATTTCACAAGCGATTTTCGGCCCTACCGCCAAACAAGAATTGGGCGCACTCAAGCTAACAATCCAGCAGTTTTATTTGCCAGACGGTCGATCGACTCAACTGGAGGGCGTTTCCTCCGACGTTATCATCCCATCGCTGACGGCGAAGTTTGATGTGTCGGAAAGCGATTTGGAGTTTCCGATCCCGATGGACAAAGTGAACGCGAGACCTCATAAGAACTATCGCATGACCGACAGTGCAATGAAGCTTGCACTGCAACAAGCGACCAACGAACGCGTCTCCCAAGATTCTGAATTTGAGAAGCTTCTTTCTCGCATCGATGCCTACATGAAGCAGAAAGATGACAAAAACATTTCTCTGAAGGAGGCGGAGTACATGGCCCTTCGCCAAGAATTCACCCCTGAGAAGATTGAAGAGGAGCAGATGGAAGCGAAAGCGGAACGCAACGCGATCTTCTATCCTAACTTCTACAATCGTGAGGTCCTGAATATCGCTCAGGATTACGTCAAAGCACTCCAATCGCAATCCATCACCAAATGAGTGTAGTCGCGAATCCATTCGACTCCAATCGATCGCAAAATGGACGACCTAAACGGTTGTCCATTTTGCTTTTGCTTGGCCTTGTTTCGGCAGGGTGCATCCCGGTGGCCCGCGCCGCGTTGTACGAGACCGACCATCAATTTGCTAACCTAGCAGGCATGGGATTGGGCATGCTCGCCAGCCTGCTGATCTACGCAGGTTTATGGAGGATGCAGGGCCGTTCGATAAAGTCGCATTTGATTTTTTTGGTGTTGCCGGTGGTCGCCCTGATTGCTTTTTCGTCTCTGTTTAGGTTCGTTGGTTTCACAGGCGAAACGCTGCCGGTATTTCGTAGTCGATGGTCTACTCCCTCCCCAACGGCATCGGCTGGTCAAGATGCTCCCGATCTTTCGGCAACCGATGTTCGCTCGACTCAGTTTCTCGGCAACGATCGCTCTGGAGTCGTTCTCAGCGAGCAGTTTGATAGCAACTGGGACAAACGGGCTCCTAAGATCCTATGGAAGAAAGCCATCGGAGCGGGTTGGTCCGGATTCTCCGTTAGCCAAGGCCTTGCGATCACTCTTGAACAAATA
Source organism: uncultured Pirellula sp. (assembly GCA_903892365.1). Lineage (GTDB taxonomy): Bacteria > Planctomycetota > Planctomycetia > Pirellulales > Pirellulaceae > JBKCUI01. The sequence goes on from CAITIF010000915.1 coordinate 6,573, forward strand.
GATGAGCAGGAGAGCGTGAGCGCGTATCGATTAAGCGACGGGTCCGAGGTCTGGAAAGCGAAGTTTGCGGGCAAACACTTTCAGGCGTTAGGAGGGACTGGTCCACGTTCAACTCCTACGATTCAAGGAGACAAAGTTCTAGCGCAGACAGCCTCCGGGATCGTTGCTTGTTTGATGCTGCAAACTGGAGAAGTTCTCTGGCAACAGGATCTCAATGCACTGGCCAACACCGACCAAGCTAGCTCCGAACAGGCCATTGCTTGGGGTAGAAGTGGTTCGCCCCTGGTTATGGAACAGTCCGTCGTGGTGCCTTTCGGGGGTAAACTGAATGACCCCGAAATAAAATCTTTGGTCGCTCTGGATTTGCTGACAGGAAAAGTCCAATGGTCCGGCGGCAAGACACAGATCGCGTACGCTTCCCCGATGTTACTAACGATTCAAGGTGTGCAGCAAATCGTTAGTGTCAACGAAGGGAACGCTACCGGGCACGATCCAAGCAATGGGAATGTTTTGTGGGAGACACCTTGGCCAAGCAAGTCCAATGGGGATGCATGCGCCAGTCAACCCGTCATGATCGATGACCGAAGGATTCTGCTCGGTAAGGGATATGCTTTGGGTTCCAAGATGATTCAATTGAACAAGGTTGAAGGAAAGTCGCAAAGCGAACCAGAGGGTTGGGCGGTCGAAACACTTTGGAGCAACACCAAGGTACTCAAGACAAAGTTTACGAGCGCCGTCTTGTTTGAAGGCTCGCTCTATGCGCTGAGCGATGGCGTATTAGAATGTGTCGATCCGGCCACTGGCGAACGACGTTGGCGAGGAGGGCGTTACGGACAAGGACAACTGATCATCGTCAACGGCCATATTTTGGTCACGACCGAAGATGGACGCGTCGTGTTGTTGCCAGCCACTTCCGAACCGACAATCGGTGGCAAAGGCCCCAAAGAAATCTTGCAAGTCCCGGTACTGGAGGGGATCACCTGGAATGTTCCAACCGTAGCCGGTCCTTATCTGCTTGTTCGCAACGGAGAGCAGGTTGCTTGTCTACTTTCTGAAAAGGGGATGGAATCCGATGAGTCAAGCTCTCAGCCACGCTCCGAGTAGTATTTGCCATTCCGGACAATTGATTCTTGGGCTGGACCCAGGACTTGCGATCACTGGCTATGGAATCATTCGAAGTCGCGCTAAGGTGCAATTGGTCGAGGCGGGAGTCATCCGTGTGCGGCGTGACCAGCCTTTGGCAACAAGACTGAAAGAGCTCTATGCGGGCATCATGGAAGTCTTCGAAAGCTACTCGATCGATTACGTTGCGATCGAGCAGCTATACTCGCATTATGAAAGACCTCGAACGGCCATTTTGATGGGGCATGCTCGAGGCGTACTCTGCTTAGCCGCCTCCAATTCTGGAAAGCCGGTGCAGTCGTACGAACCCACCAAGGTCAAGAAGCTATTGACGGGAAATGGACGAGCGCCAAAATCCCAGATGCAGCTGGCGGTTCAGCAGCAGCTAGGGCTAAAAGAAACGCCCGATCCACCTGACGTGGCGGACGCCTTGGCTATCGCATTGTGCCATCACTTTGCAACCGGTCCTGTTGCGGGACTACTCGAAAATGCTAGGAAAAAACGTTGATCACCAAAGTCTCCGGCCAGTTGCTGACCCTTGCTGATGATTGTGCAACCCTGAATGTGCCGCCGTTTGAATACGAAGTTGCGATTCCAGAATACACGCGGCGTCATCTGCAATCGGAGATCGGCAAGAACATATCCTTGCACACGATCCATTACATTGATGGCAATGCAGCTCAGGGTGGGCGCTTGATGCCTAAACTAGTCGGGTTCCTAACCACGATCGAGCGAGACTTTTTCGAACTGTTTTGTTCAGTAGACGGTGTGGGGGTGAAAAAAGCCCTGCGAGCGATGGTTCGGCCCGTGCAAGACACCGCTGTCATGATCGAGCAGCAAGACGCCAAGGGCCTGTCGACTCTTCCGGGTGTTGGGCCAGCTACCGCCGAGAAGATCATTGCAACCCTTCGTCGGAAAATGCCTCGGTTTGCCCTTTTGGTGCGTCGCGAGCTTCCTGGCGCTGATGTGCAAGGCCCTGGTGTTGTAGAGGAGACATATCAAGCGCTTTTGGTTCTTGGTCACGGGGAAGCCGAAGCCCGGAAATTGATCGAGCAAGCGTTGGCGGTTTCCAAAAAATTCAAAGACACAGAATCGATGATTCAAGCGATCTATCAAAGGCAAACCGCTTCGAAATAGCTCTGCCCAAAGCGATGGGTTGATGGAGTTCCTCGACTGTGGGACAATCCAGCGGTTCCGCTGTTTTGTCCTGGATAGGAGTCGCCATCGTCATGAGTTTCACTTTCTCGTCCAATCTGCCGCGTCGTTTGATGCTGGTTGGCCTTTTGCTGTCCCAATTTTCGCTAGCCTATTCGGCCCTGGGCCAAGAGCCAGCCAGGGAAACAGAATCGGTGGCCAGGGATGCAGAATCGGTGGCCAGGGATGCAGAATCGGTGGCCAAAGATAAAGCCCCAGACTTTCCTGTGAATGCGAAACCCAAAAAGCTCCATGGTGGATTTCAATTCACCGAAGGGCCCGCCTTCAACGGCACCCATTTGTACTTCACAGACATTCCGAACAATCGCATCATGCGAACGGACTTGAAGGGGACGCTCGAAGTATTTCTAGAGCCGTCCGGGAACTGCAATGGCCTTATGTTCGATGGGCAGAACCGATTGATAGCCTGTCGGATGGGCCGATTGGATGTGCCCAATGTCGTTGGCGAGCTGATTGCGATTGACACCGCGACCAAGAAAATCGAAGTGCTGTCCACTGAATTTAGCGGCAAAAGATACAATGCCTGCAACGATTTGGTTATCGACCGACAGGGAGGCATCTATTTTACCGACCCGCGTTATGGTGCTCCTGAACCGTGGCCACAAGGGGTGGAAGGGGTTTACTACCGTCACCCGAATGGGGTTGTGGTTCGACTGGATGCTGAGATTCAGGCGCCCAACGGGATTATCCTTTCACCGGACGAAGCCACCCTGTATGTGGTTCCCTCCATGCAAAAGCAGATCTTTGCCTATTCTGTGAAGTCCCCCGGTGTTTTGGAGGATAAATCAGTACTGTTCGAAATCAAGCAACCCGAACGCAAAGAAAACTCGGGCGGCGACGGTCTGTCCGTGGATGTGCAAGGCAACTTGTATATCACAACCGACTTGGGAGTGCAGATTGTCTCGCCGGCCGGAAAATTGCTGGGGATTATCGCGTTTCCAGAGCAACCCGCCAATTGTGCCTTTGGTGGGGCTGAAATGAAAACTCTGTTTGCAACGTCTCGAACAGGACTTTATGCGGTTGAAATGCCAATTCCAGGGCACCGTTTCAGCGGCATCGTAGAATGACTGGGTAGATTGACTAGGTGAATCGACTAGTTGACAATTCCCTCGAGCGTCCATCCGCACCCCCCTATTTCTCTCATTAATCGGGCCATGAGCATACTTTCATCCCAAGACCCAGCCTTATGGGCAGCCATCGAATCGGAATCCCTTCGTCAACAAGAAGGGCTCGAAATGATTGCGAGCGAAAATTACACCAGCCCGGCAATCATGCAGGCGGTGGGAAGCGTTCTTACTAACAAGTATGCGGAAGGCTACCCTGGAAAACGATATTACGGTGGTTGCGAGTACGTGGATGTCGTTGAAACCTTGGCGATCGATCGAGCCAAGGAACTTTTCGGCGCAGAGCATGCCAACG
>CAITIF010000916.1 GCA_903892365.1 uncultured Pirellula sp.
GATGCCGCTGCACCTTTTGGTGGTTTTAAAATGAGCGGTCAAGGACGCGAACTTGGGGAAGAAGGCCTCAAGGCGTACACGGAATCCAAAACGGTGACAATCAGTCTCGATGCATAGCATCCCTTGTCACGGAGTTGATTCTTCTCTGGAAGCCGCATCCCTTTCGGTTACTTATCTGTAGGTTGTTTGCCTACAGATCGGTTGCCTCCAGGTTTGCTTAGTAGCGTCCTCGGCTGAGAGTTGGTGCGGCGGCATTGTTAACGCTGGGTGCCGCTGCATTAGGGCTTCGAGCTTGAGGGGGCTGATTCAGTTGCGTCGATGCCGCTCCCTTGTGTTCCAATAATAAAATCGCATCGGTTCTTGAGCCAGTGGTGACCGGCAGGATTCGATTCAATCCGAATAGGTTCGGGGGACTTCCGCTGATCAGGGTATTGTTAACTTGGGGCGAAGGTGCGGCAACAACCCCGCATGACAAAAGCAGGATCTGATCGGCCGGCCAACGAAATCTCTCATGCAAACGCCAAGAGACTACCTGAGGTACTTCGATTTGCACGGACTGAGGAGCGCCAAACGGGTTTGGCAAATCGATGGCAACGTTGTTAAGACGTTCCACTTGGTCGATATCACACTTCAACATCAGATCAACCGTTCGACCATCCAAACTCATGAGTGGACTGAGCTGAAGCTTGTACCCCTCCTTAATCTCGTCCGAAAACGGAACATAAGGAGGCCAAGCCGCTGTTGTGTTCTGCTGATACTCTTTCAAAAAGTTTCGCGATCGCAATTGCTCGAGCGGCTGAAGCTGACCGTTGACCATCGGAATATCAACCGATTGCATTTCCCGAACGTCGATGCGATCGCGCAGCTGCGACATGAAAATGGCTCCGTTCTCTTTCGACATCAACCAAGCTTGCACACCTGGTGTTTGTGCCGCCGCGGATCGCATCAAGCTTGCCGATTTGTTGCGCCAATTTGGGTTTCCGATCGTAATTAAACGAAGGCCATAGACCTGTGGTTCCGTTAGTCCGTTAACAAACCGTTCGTAGACTTGAGCGACCGTCTTTTGCATGGCTGCGTTGTGATAAACTCGCAAAGTATTGCGATCTGCATTTAAGATCCCCATGGGTTCGTTGAACCAAACGTCGCTACCCGTCTCGCGAATGATCCAGTCGATTATCGCCTGCTGAGGTCGCTCAACCGTCTTCTGATTCTGTGTGTACGGGCGAATATCATATTCGACCCAATGCTGTCCGTTGGCGGTGGGCAGCTCGAATCGACTAACCGATTTCGGCGTGTTCACGTTGTTTGAATTGACTGCACCAGAATTTTCAATCGACGGTATCGAGGGGCTGGCTACGCTGGTTGCGTTTGGAACAGAACCAGGCAACGATGAAGTTGCCGGTAAGGGACTGGAAGTGGTGCTTGGAAGAGGTCCTGCGCTGACCGGCACTGGCCCAACCGAGGGAGCAGGGCCGCTCGTTGGCACTTGCCCCATTAGATTCTGTGAACCGAATAACATCGCAAGAAAAACGGACGTACGGAAGCCCGTGTTTTGGAGAATGCGTAGGCACATAGCTCGTTGCTCTTCTGATCTCGATGCAAACGGGACTGGGAAACTCGAATAATCAGTCAGAGATAGAAGATATAGCGATCGGAGCCAATCCCAATCGCCACAGAAAGAACGTTACGCTAGCAATTCCCGAATGACTTGCTGATGTTCTACACCCGTAAGACGTTGCTCAAGACCTTGGAATGGAAAGATAAACCGTTCGTGGTCGATGCCCATGCAATGAAGGATTGTGGCATTCAAATCGTTCACGTGAACAGGCTTCTCCAGGATGTTGTAGCTGAAGTCGTCGGTGACGCAATATTCTACA
>CAITIF010000917.1 GCA_903892365.1 uncultured Pirellula sp.
CGGTTCACTTCGTCCAAAACGGGAATGAGGTCGGTTGCTTGCTTGAGAACGAAATGAGCACCGGCGGCTAGATATTCGGAGTCCAATTGGCCGAGGCGTCTGTCTAGTTCGTCCTTTGGCAACGATTCTGCATCTGCTTGACTCAGCCCCAATCCGTTTCCTGTCATGGTGATTCCCACGGCCCACATGCCAGCGTTCCGTGCTGCGTGGATTCCAATCGGCGTGTCGTCGACAACCAAGACACTGGCAGGAGGATAAACATTCAAAGCTTCACATGCCCGCAGATTGAGCCAAGGCATCGGTCGTCCAGCTGGCACTTCGTCGGAACACAAGACGACGTCCGGTGCATACCCTTGTTCGAGTGCATTTGGAATCACGGCCGCCATCAGCGCCCGCGTATACCCCGTCGATGAACCAATCTTCAAGCCTCTTGCTCGCAAATCCTGGATCAACTGAGGGATACCCGGAATCACATCGGACCCTTGGGACAGAACCGAAAGCTGCAAGGGCAGGAAATCTGCATACAACCGATCCACATCGGCGCTTTCCGGGAGCGAGCCGAATTTTTCTTTCCATAGGCCGGCAACGCGAGGAAGACTGAGAACGCTGGCGATGTGTTCTCGTTTGGCTTGCCCCATGGGGCCGCGTGCTTCCGCTTCAGAGATCGGAATCCCAATGCGACGGAAGATCTCGAGAAAGACTTGGACGGGCGCTCGGCTTCCGTAGTCTACCGTCGTACCTGCCCAATCGAACAACACCGCTTGAATTTTCATTCCGCTAATCTGCCTTCCAGAGATTTTCAGCAACACCAAATGCCATCGTCATGCCTGCCCCGCCAAGCCCATTGACGATTCGAACACCTGGCGTGGGCTCGATCGTCCAGTGGGAATGATTCGGATTTTTGGCATAAATTCCATGCCATCGTTCGGCAATCGTCCAATCGGGCAATACGATGATTTTGCGTAGCTCACGAAGGATCATCTCATCAATGTCTTGGCGATCAAACGGTGTAATATCTTGATCGTATTCGTGCGAATCACCTAGAATGACTTGCCCCAGTTCATTTTGAGAAGCCATGACGTGAACTCCGAATCGATCGAGTTCGGGGGTCTCACGTGCCACTCGCTCTTTCAATTGAGACAAGCTTGGACACGCGGCAAAATTGCCGTAATGTCGAATCGTAAGACCGCTTGCAAGATGAGGACCAATGTTCCAGCGATCTACTTGTGCATCTGTTCTCAACATTTGCAGCTTGCATTTCTTCATGCCCGAGGCTGCATACTCGACGGGAAAAAGTGTTTCGAAGTCTGCCCCAGAGCAAACAACAACACGATCGCACGCGTGAACTTGGCCGGAAGAGGTAGCCACTCGCCCGGTCTCAACATGGCTTACCGAAGTATTCCAATGGAACCTGACACCATGCTTCTCTTGAAGCCAATGGGCCAGAACGCTGCTTGCCTTTCGAGGATTCACACAGGCTTCGGTAGGGCTCGACAGTCCACCCAGCAGATTCACAGGATTGGCTGCCGGAGTCTTCTCCAGGACTTGTTCTTTGGTCAACAGCTGGCAATCGACTCCCAAGTCTTTTGCTTGAGAAACGAACTCATTGAGAACCGCCCATTCGTCCGCTTGATGGGCCAAATGGATCGACCCGCATGGATTGACCCAAAGGCCCGATTCTTTGGCAAGACGCAACCATCGCAAGCGGCTGCGGATCGCCGTTTCGTAGGACTCGCCTGCAGGCTGGCCAATCGGCCATACCATTCCAAAGTTACGAACCGATGCGCCGGAGGCGACCCCGCTTCGTTCAAATACGGTGACTTGGTGATTCGACTCGGCGGCTAACCAAGCCTGAGCCAACCCAACAATTCCGCCGCCAATAATGATCGTGGATGATGCCATTAGTTACTGCCGCGAGCGATCAGGGATTGCGATAAGTGGTCGCGATAATGGGTAAGAGGAGGGGTCGATAGATTCGGTATTTTTGCTTGATCGTCAATACGCCTGAGCTGAATGGCTGCCTCAAAATGCGGATGCTTTTCAAAATGAGCCGCCTGAGCAGGTGTCATGGGCCCACCTTGCAAATGCAGACTTTGAACCGAGGGTGGACTGAGCATCGAGAAATAGTCACCATCCACAGCGCAAAGATAACGTTTTGCTGCAACATGCAAACGGATTGGTTCTACGACTTCCGGAACAAAATGATCGGTCAACCAAGCGGCCCCCAGCTGCTCATGCTCGTCATCGATGTCATGGTCCGGAGCATCTTCCGGAAGATCGTGAAGTAAATGTCCAACGTCGTGCAAAAGGCAAGCAGCTACAAACTGCGGCGATCCGCCCGCTTGTTCCGCCGCGTACGCGGATTGCAAAGCATGTTCCAGTTGCGATACCGCCTCTTTCCCGTAGCCGGAATCGCCTCGCAATCGAAAGCAGTCAAGCACATGCGATACAGGGTCTAAGTCTTCACGGGATGGTTCCACAAGCAATTCCTTGAACGGCAAAAGGCGATATCAACAGATCTAACCAAATCTTAACTTTAACAAGTTCGGCAACAGCATATACTGCCCAGCCGATTCAGCAATTCCATTCATCAAATGTTCATAATGCCTTCCTATGTCGCAACCAAAATCGTCGCCTAACAAGTGGAACTGGCCCTCTTGGACTTGGACTCTTTGGTCGATCATCGCTGCTTTTGGAACCTACTTTTGCATGTATGGTTTCCGAGTTCCATACAAAGCGGGCGGTTATGAACACCAGTACACTTTCTCGGGCGATTTCCAGCTGGATGAGAAAAGCGTCTTTGTGATAGCGCAAGTCCTTGGCTACACCATTAGCAAGTTTCTTGGCATCAAAGTGGTTTCCGAATTGCCTCCAGAGCGTAGAGCGATCGCAATTCTGGGGCTGATCGGTTTTGCCGAGCTTGCGCTGATCGGATTCGGAGCGGCAAGTCGTCCTTGGAATATCTTTTTTATATTCTTGAACGGACTACCCCTTGGAATGGTGTTCGGGTTGGTACTAGGCTTTCTAGAAGGAAGGCAGACCACCGAACTGCTGGCTGCCGGTTTATGCACCAGCTTCATTCTGGCTGACGGATTGATGAAGTCCATCGGACAAGAATTACTCAAGTCGTTCGGAGAGTCGTGGATGCCTGCCGCCGCTGGAAGCATCTTTATTGTCCCGTTGCTTATCTTTGTTTGGATGCTGACTCAGATCCCTCATCCCTCCCAAGCCGACGAACATAACCGTCAAGCAAGAACCATCATGGATGGAAAATCTCGATGGCAATACTTAAGGAAGTATGCCTTGGGGCTCTCGCCAATCATTCTGGTTTACCTACTGGCAAATATTTTGCGGAGCATCCGTGGCGATTTTGCAAGGGAGCTGTGGACCGATTTAGGAGTGGATGCAACCGAGTTCTCCAACCGCTACACACAATCGGAAGTGTGGGTGGGCCTGTTTGTTCTGGTCGTGAATGGAAGTTGTGTTTTATTCCGTAACAATGGTCGTGCTTACGTCAGCTCACTCAGTATATGTGCGGCCGGAATCTTGTTGCTGATTTCTGCTTGTTATTTGCAAATGCAGCAGGCATTGACCCCCATGACGTTTATGGTTCTCGTTGGGTTGGGCTTGTATATGCCCTATGTTGCAATTCACACGACGGTTCTCGAACGATTTATCGCATTGACGCGAGAAAAAGGGAACTTGGGTTACCTGATGGCGTTAGTCGATTCCAGCGGTTATCTTGGTTATGTGATCGTTTTGTTGGTTCGAAAGATGATCAAACTGGAAGGAAACATTTTGCAGTTCTTTATCGGAGCGTGCCTCATCGCAGGTGTGATTTCCTTGGCTTCCTTGTCCTGGTCAGCATGGCACTACGCGACGCGATTTCGTTCCAAGAATGATTCCGTGTCAACAACATAGTCAACTCGAACGCTCTCCCTTTATCGTAAGTTCCGCACCGTGAGCAGACCACTTTTGTCGAAGGCGTTGGTTTATTCCGGAGTGCCGGGCGCGCTCGAATTGGCCGAACTAGAAATTCCACCTCTCAGGAACGATCAAGCTTTGGTCCGAGTGGACGGCTGTACGTTATGCGGTAGCGATCTGCATTCGCTTCACGGAAGGCGAAAGGTTCCCATCCCAACGGTTCTTGGGCACGAGATTGTTGGGACGCTTGTTGAGCTAGGGGACCTATTTCCGCGATTCGATATCTTGGGGCAACCCCTTTCGATTGGATCTCGAATCACTTGGTCGATCGTAGCTCATTGTGGAAAGTGCTTCTATTGCCAACGAGGCCTTGAACAAAAATGCGAACATGCATGCAAGTATGGTCATATGGGATTCGAGTCGGGATATGCCCTGAGCGGCGGTCTTGCTGAATATTGCATGCTGGCTCCGGGCACGAGCCCCATCAAGGTACCTGACAAGATGCCCTTGGAACTCATTACGCCCGCAAGTTGTGCAACCGCAACCGTGATGGCCGCCATGCACGGCCTTGCTGCCCCCCCTTTGCATCAAAGCCACATTGTGATCTTGGGGGCTGGCATGCTGGGACTTACTGCCTGTGCGGTTGCGAAGCAAAAGGGCTGGCAAAAGATTGTTGTGGTAGAACCATCAACGAGCAAGCAAGCGCTGGCCCTTCGCTTTGGAGCAACCGACACTTTGACTGCCGAGGATTGGATCAACGTAACGAAGGGCAACCATGGATACGGTTGTGATGCAGTTCTTGAATTATCAGGTGCATCTTCGATGATCGCTCCAGCGATTGAATCCTTGCGAATCGGAGGCCAGCTTGTTCTCGTTGGAACGGTGTTTCCAACACCGGCAATTTCCGTATTGCCAGAGCAGATCGTGCGTCGACAACTCAACTTGCACGGCGTTCACAATTACACGTCGCAACACTTGGTGCAAGCGGTTCAGTTTTTGGATCAATACGGGCTCGGTTTTCCCTTGGCTGAACTCGTTACGTCGTGGCAAACGCTAGAAGAAGTGCATGACTGGATCCAACGTGGATCAACCACGAACGCCATCCGATTGGGTGTGAAGCCCTAACGTGCTGCGAACGCAGCAGCCTTCATTGCTGCGGCTCAACATTGGAAGAACCAAAGCAACCGGTGTGTATTACCTTTCGTCCCCCCGAGCAAAAGTGTCTCGCACGAAGGCACAAAGGCACGAAGATCAATTGGCAATGAAGTTGAAAAGAGAATCGATTCAACAACGGCAAGTTTATATTGCCAAATCGACCAATCTTCCTTTGTGTCTTCGTGTCTTCGTGTGTGATTTTCCGGTGCGTATCCCCCCGATCAAAAGGGTCTCGCACGAAGGCACAAAGGCACGAAGCTCAAGTGGCAATGAAGCTGAAAAGAGAATCGTTTCAACAACGGCAAGTTC
>CAITIF010000918.1 GCA_903892365.1 uncultured Pirellula sp.
ATTCGCGACGACCAGAGCCAAAAGCGTAAAGCAAACGAGCACAATCCCGCCGGATCGTTCACTTTCGACAAAGTCCTTAAAAAGCTTGGTTGCAATCATGTTTCCGTTTCGTGCTCTGGAGTCAATGCGATGGTTCAAAACAAAACGAGACTAGTTCCCACGTCTCAACTCAGCGTGCTATCATTGAGGCTGCATTGTCGAAGCCCGAAAAACAAGAGAGGTTTTATGATCCGGTTCATGGTTGCATCCTTCGTCGTTACCATCTGCACAAGTCTAGCACAGGCTGAGAATTGGGGCCATTGGCGAGGCCCTACAGGGAACGGAGTGTCGCTCGATGCAAATCCGCCGGCGCAATGGTCTGAGAAGCAAAATATGCGTTGGAAAGTGAAGATTCCCGGGAGCAGTTCGGGTTCGCCCGTTGTTTGGGGCGATCAAGTTTTTATCGTAACCAGCGTGCCAACTCAGAATGAAAAACTAAGTTTTCAACTCCATAGTTACGATCGCAAGACTGGGAAACAGAATTGGCAACAAACGGCGATTGAAGCCAAGCCTCTCGAGCCGACTCATTCCACCAACAATTATGCGTCCGCTTCGCCATGCACTGACGGCAAATACGTGTTCGCACATTTTGGTTCTCGGGGGTTGTATTGCTACACCATGGACGGAAAGTTGGTTTGGAAGCGAGATTTCGGAGTCATGAAAACTCGCAATGGGTTTGGAGAGGGCAGTTCGCCAACGCTGGTGGACGACATGATTATTGTCCCTTGGGACCACGAAGAACAATCTATGCTGTTTGCTTTGAACAAGGCAACAGGCAAATCGATTTGGGAAACCAAACGAGATGAGCCAACCTGTTGGGCGACACCGCTGGTCGTGGAGCACGAAGGAAAGCGACAAGTCATCATGAATGGCCAAAACAAAGCTCGGTCCTATGATCTAGCAACCGGACGGGAATTATGGAACTGTGGCGGCCAGACTGAGCGGCCTTGCGCTTCCCCCTGTGCATCCGACGGACTTGTTTTCGTTGGCAGTGGCCATCGAGGAGCTTTCATTGGAGCCTTCACGTTGAAAGGCGAAGGCGATATCTCGAAAACGAAGAATGTTGCCTGGTCGATTAATAAAGATACCCCTGACGTTGCGTCTCCTATTCTTAGCCAAGGTCGTTTGTACTTTTACAAGAGCAAGTCAGGACAGCTTACCTGCGTGGATGCTGCATCTGGGAAGCCATTCTATTCGGCATCGCGAATTCCAGGCATGAATAGCACCTATGCCTCGCCCGTGGCTGCTGGGGGACGCATCTATCTTACCGATCGCGATGGCACCATCGTGGTCATCGAGGATGCGCCGGAGCTGAAAGTGATCGCGACGAACACCATGAACGAACCCGTCGATGCAACTCCAGCCCCCGTGGGAAACCAGTTGTTCGTACGCGGTGCAGAGCATTTGTTCTGCTTGAGCGAAAGCGAAGGCTGATTTCATGCTCGCGCCGGCAACTAGCTTTCGGGTTCTGCAAGTCGTTGTTGTGGTTTGTTTTCTTGTAGGGCATTCCCTTCTAGTACGCGGTGATGAGACCATCGAAATCTCTGGCATTCAGCCTTGGGAAGTTGTCCAGCGTGACATTACACAAGAACAACCGGGCGGAGCCGACATCCGCGTTCAATGCAAAGCTGTTGCCAATCGAGGTGTTGAACAAGAACCAGTATGGCAATATCGAATCCTGGATTGCCAGGTGTCTGACCGGCAGATTCAACCAATGTCATCCGCCGCCAGCGATGATTTTCCATGGTCAAGCCTTCCAGCAGATCCCGACGCAACCAATTCGCGAGGGGCTTTTCGAATTCGCTTGCATGCAGGAGGCTGGTATCGTCTGGAGATTCGATGTGTTCACCAAGAAACCGTGTTGGCAATGGGCGCGGTCGAGCCGATTGGTGTCGGGGAGGTCTTCATGATTGCAGGTCAGTCTTATGCGACTAATTGCAACGATGAGCGTCTGTTAGTTCAAGATGCAAGGGCTCGAGTGTCTGTGTGGAACCCCAAAACGAATTCCTGGGGGATTGCGAATGATCCACAGCCAGCACCCGATGGAAGCGATGGCGGGTCCATTTGGCCTGCTTTTGGAGATGAGATTGCAAAGCGATCGAACGTGCCAGTTGGGTTGGTGAATGTAGCTGTGGGGGCTACCTCAAGCCATCAGTGGATGCCCGGCGGTGTATTGCATCAACGGCTGCTAGAAGCTGGAATTCGCACCCAACGATTTCGAGCGGTTCTTTGGCAGCAAGGAGAGTCCGATGTCTTGGCGGAGACTTCGACTGATCAATACGTAGCCAATCTCCAGCAGATCGAGAAAGAGGCGTCAATCGTATGGAGCTTCCGTCCGACATGGTTTCTCGCAAAGTCAACGCATCACCCAACGGTTTATAACAATGCGTCTGGTGAAGGCCAGATTCGAGCGGCGATCGATCAGCTTTGCCTGAAGGTTCCGTTTCGACTTGGACCCGATACCGATTCGCTTCAAGGAGAAAATCGCGGTGACATCAAGTCCCGTCGACATTTTACTGGCATTGGTCAGATTCGAGCGGCAGCCCTCTGGTCCGACGCGGTACTCCCTTGGATCGGCAATGGGGTTTCGCTTCGCAAAAGCAATGAAAGTGTTCCACCGTGATCGAATCTCGCAGCTATGCTTTTCTTGGCACGACG
>CAITIF010000919.1 GCA_903892365.1 uncultured Pirellula sp.
GAAAAATCAAGAAGGGAAGTTCTGCGATTTGCTGGCATTTGGATGGTCAAACCTTGGCTTGATGCATAGGAATGTAATTTCTCTCAACTCAAAACTAAACTACAATGGACGAGGACTGAATGCCCCGGCGTGCGGTTATCCTGCCTGATCGGTTCCCCCCACCCCTTGCAGCCAATCGGAAAGCCTTAGTTTCCCTAGTTGCTGCGAACCCATCCACTTCACCTATGCAAAACTATCGAGTTGTTTTTGGAATTGTCCTTTATGCTTGGGCGATACTGGCGCACAGTTCTAGGACTTTGCTGGCGGACGATGTCATCAGCTACTCGGGAGATGTGCGGCCGCTGCTTTCCCAATTTTGCTTTAAGTGTCATGGTCCGGATGAGCTGACGCGGCATGGTGGTTTGCGGCTTGATCACTTCGAATCTGCGACTGCGCCAGCCGATTCCGGGGCGACTGCCATTGTGGCTGGATCCGTGGAGCAAAGCGAACTGGTGCGGCGCATTGCTTCGGCCGAAGAGAGCGAAGTGATGCCTCCTCCCTCTGCGAAAATGTCCCTTACGGACGCGCAAAAAGAGGTCTTGAAGAAATGGATTGCTCAGGGAGCGTCCTACGAAAAGCATTGGGCCTTCGAGCTGCCCAAGAAAACAGACCCTCCCCATGTTTCGAATCTTGCTGTTTCGAACCCATTATGGAATCAAAGCCCTATCGACCGGTTCGCTTTGGCGAAATTGGCTGCGCTTGGGTTAAACCCCCAGAAACCGGGAACTCCCTTCGAACAGATTCGTCGGGTTTACTTGGACTTGATCGGTCTGCCACCCAGTGTGGAAGTGGCTGATCGGTTTGCGGCTGATCCCAGTGAAGCAGCGTACGAACAGTTGGTGGATGCCCTCCTTCAGTCTCCTGACTACGGCGAACGCTGGGCTCGGAAGTGGCTGGACTTGGCTCGTTACGCCGACACGAACGGATATGAGAAAGACAAAGTGCGAACCATATGGCCCTATCGTGACTGGGTTATCGAAGCCATCCAGAAGGACATGCCTTTCGACCAGTTCACGCTGGAACAACTAGCGGGCGACATGCTGCCTAACGCAACGCTCGATCAGAAAATCGCAACGGGCTTTCATCGAAATACCATGCTCAATGAAGAGGGCGGTATCGATCCGCTCGAGTTCCGCTTTCATGCGATGACCGACCGCACTGCAACTACTGGAACGGTCTGGCTTGGCTTGACCATCGGTTGTGCTCAATGCCATACCCATAAGTACGATCCCATTTCGCACCACGAATACTATGGAATGTTCGCTCTGCTGAACAATGCAGACGAACCCGAGCTTCCGATCCCCGCCCCCGGTATCGAAGCCAATCGAATTGAAACCGAACGCAAGATCGAAGAGCTCACTTCCCAATTGGCCGATCGCTTCCCCGTTCCCATGGATATCAATTGGGTTACCCCGGAGGCGACGAACGTGCAGTCTACCGCGGGGACATCCGTAGCGATCGAAGCCAACAGCATTGTTCGGGCTCAGGCCCCAGCCAAGGTTTCTGACACTTTCTCGTTAACCCTTCGGGTTCCACCTGGCGAATACGATTCCTTGCGACTAGAAGCGATCACGGATCCTTCCTTGCCCAGCAAAGGACCTGGACTGACAGACCATGGAAATTTCGTTTTGACCGAACTGTCCGTTCAGTTAGGTGATTCTCCCGTCAAGTTGAACAACGCGAGTGCAGACTTCGCGCAATCGGGGTTCCCTGCCAGCCATGCGATCGATGGTGCGCCGAACACCGGTTGGGCGATTCACGGACCAGGCGAATGGAACGTCGACCGAAAACTTCAAGTGGATTTTGAGAAGCCATTCGTCCTTGCTAGCGAGCAATTATTAACCATCAAGCTGGAACACAGCTACGGTGGAAACCATGTTCTGGGGAAATTCCGAATATCGCTCGGCACCATCGCAGACAAGAACGTGCCCATGGATCTTCGGCGCACTGAATTGTTAGCTGGTCGCTTCGAACAATGGACCAAGCAGCAAGCGGCACAAGTCAATTCATGGCAGGTTGCCAATCCGACGCATGCGAAAGCGTCGACCCCTTTGTTGACGATCTTGGAAGATAAGTCCATTATCGCGACGGGCGATTTTCAAAAGGCTGATACCTATGTGGTGGATTTCGATTCGCTGCCAGCGGGCGTAACCGGGTTGCGGATCGAAGCGATTCCGGATGAACGATTGCCAAGGGGTGGCCCTGGCGCTGTCTATTACGAAGGTCCACTGGGGGATTTCTTTTTGAGCGAAGTCACGGTCTCTCAAGAGGGGCAGGTTCAAGGAATCAGTGATGCTAGCCAATCGTTTGCAAGTGGCGTCAACACGGCCGCCAAGTGCATTGACGGCGATAAGCAGTCAGGTTGGTCGATCGATGGGGGGCAACGTCGACGGCACGTGGCTGTTTTCAAGTTGGCGAAACCAACCGAAAAAGCAGGCCCGATGACGATTTCGATGTTGTGTGAACGCTGGTATGCCGCCGGACTCGGTCGCTTCCGTTGGTCCTACACCACCGAATCTGTGGGATCGGCCAACGATCTGCCGTCGGATGTCGCAAATTTGATTACAACCCCAGCCGATCGTTGGGCAGCCAACGACCGCAAGATCTTGATGAACGCATTTTTAGATCGAGCCCCAGAGCTTGCTGATGCTCGCAAGGAAATCGACGCCCTTCGCAATTCGTTGATACCCTCGTTGAGCACTTTGGTGATGCGAGAACGGCCCAGCAATCATCAACGGCCAACCCATCGATATCACCGGGGTGAGTTTCTGCAACCGCGAGATGAGGTCCAACCTCATACGCCGTTGGTGCTGACCGACAAAAATACCCGTCCAACGAACCGGCTGGAATTTGCAAAATGGCTTGTTTCCCCTTCGAATCCGCTTACCGCTCGTGTTACGGTCAACCGTGCTTGGGAAGCGTTTTTTGGACGCGGTTTGGTGCGAACCTCTCAAGATTTTGGTTACCAGGGAGACTTGCCAACTCACCCAGAATTGCTTGATCATCTCGCGTTGGATTTCATGTCGCAGGGGTGGTCCATGAAGAAGTTGCACAAGCAAATTGTGATGAGTCAGGTTTATCGCCAGTCCAGCGAAGTTCGCCCCGAATCGCTGGCGAAAGATCCGGACAATCGATGGCTATCCCGAGGTCCTCGCGTGCGGCTCGAAGCGGAAGTTGTTCGCGATCAGGCGCTGGCTGTGTCTGGACTTTTGTCGAAGAAACGAGGTGGACCCAGTGTCTTCCCACCACAACCCGCCAACGTTACAACCGAAGGAACCTACGGGGCTCTCGCTTGGACGGTGAGTTCGGGCGATGATCAGTTCCGGCGAAGCATCTACACTTTTTCAAAACGAACTTCTCCGTTTGCTCTTACAGCCACCTTCGATGCCCCTAGTGGCGAAGCGTGTATAGCACGTCGGGAAATCACTAATACCCCGATGCAGGCGTTGTCGATGCTCAACGACGTCACGTTTATGCAAGCAGCTCGGGAGCTTGGAAAGTTGACGTCGAACGCACAAGGTAACGATCGAGAAAAGCTTACCAATCTCTTCCGAAGAGTACTCGTTCGGCCAGCAAAAACTGAAGAACTATCTGCCTTGCTGGAGTACTTGGAGCAACAATCCAGTCGACTGAGGGCTGGCCA
>CAITIF010000920.1 GCA_903892365.1 uncultured Pirellula sp.
GTTCCGGAGGGATATGCCCCTGCTCCCTGTTCGTTTGAATCTTCTCGGGAAACAAATTGCTTTCGTGTGTCCGTTCGATGTTGAAAACGGCAAAGAATGGTTTGTTCTGCGGGCAGTTGCGGTAATGAGCTTTACCGGAACACTCATCCCAGATCGACTTATCATCTCCCTTGAAATTGAAATCTGTCTTGGCATTATTCGTGCAATAATAACCAGCTCGCCTCAGGTGAGTCACGTACGGGACAAACTTATCCTCGATTGGATATCGGCTACGCATGTGATGCGTTCCAGCGGTAACGGCATAGCTCCCAAGGAGCAGTGTCGAACGAGCAACGGCACATACGGCAGCATTGGAATAAGCATTCTGGAATTGGATTCCGGATTTTGAAAGCATGTCCAGATTGGGAGTTTGTGCCTGAGAGTTTCCGTAGGATTTCAGCCAGAAAGAACTGTTGTCTTCGCTGGTGATCCAGAGGATGTTAGGGCGATCCGGTTGTTCCCTTCGACCTGGTTTGAGATGTTCATTAGCCTCGGACTGCTTGGTCACAAGGCAGCCGAAAAGAAACAGCCCAATCAAGACCTTCCATTGGAATCTGGTGAGAAGTTGCATGCTTAAAGTTTTGGTTTCGAGGATTATCTTGATTTGTTTGTGAGCAGGTGCGTGGTTTGGATCGAGTTGAAGTTTGTTGGATCACTCTATTTCTGCGTTTCAGACTTCTCGCGACTGCGATCTTTCTTCTGTGTTCCTTTTTCGTTTCCCTCTTGCCCCTCTTTTTTGAGCACGCCACTCTTAAGCGTAACCAACTCTGTCGGCTCGTGCTCCCGATCCATGAGTGCGATGATTGTTTTAACAACGTCGGGGTTGGAGGAAGAAATCTCTTGCGACTCCGCCGGATCTTTCTTCAGGTTATACAATTCAAAGCGGGTTTGGTCTGGTTTCTGCAGATTTAGTCTTACACCTTTCCAGTCTCCCATCAAGACGGCCTGTTTACCTCCCTGTTCGTGGAACTCCCAGTACAAAAACTCGTGAACGACCTGACCTTGTCGACCAAGCAATGTCGCAGCGAATGAGATTCCATCGGTTTTTGCAATCGCCGGTAGGCTGGCGAGCTCCAATGCCGTCGCCGGAAAATCCCAGAACGCGGCGGCATGATCCGTGCGGACGCCGGCTTGAATCGTTCCGGGCCACCAGGCGACAGTTGGAACGCGAATGCCTCCTTCGTACAAATCTCGTTTATTGCCGCGGAAGGGGCCGCTGGAGTTGAGCGTTTTGGGATTCTTGCCACCTTCCTGATGCGGGCCATTGTCGCTGGTGAAAATGACCAGCGTGTTTTCGGCTACTCCCAGTTCCTGTAGTTTGTCGATCACTTTTCCAACGCCATGATCGAGCTGAGTGACCATTCCGGCAAATGTCGCAACAGGATTGTCATTAGCCCGGTAGTGCTGACCGTCTGCGAAGGGAGTCTCCTTGAACTTGCCCAAATAGGGCTTCACGAATTCATCGGGTGCCGCGAGGTCGGCATGCGGCTGTTGCAACGAAAGGTGCAGGAAAAAAGGCCCATTGGGGGCGGAGGCATCAAGCCATTTCAGCGTGTCATCAATAAATAACTCGCCCGAATTTTGGTCACCTAGTTTGCCATGATTGTTCGGATAGCTAACCTCTTCGCCATTGCGAATCAGGGTTTGAGGGTAGTGGCGATGAGCGGCTTGATGACTGAGAAAGCCGAAGAAGTGATCGAAGCCCTTGCGGTTTGGAAGGGTTATGTCATCGCTGTTGCAGGCCAGTCCAGATTTGCCGATCATCGCTGTTTGATAGCCTGATTCCTTGAGCATGGTTGCAATTGTGCGATCAAGTGGGTCTTCGCGAAATTGGACTGAGCCATTGAACCTCTGCCAGACGTGACCGGTGTGCATGCCCGTTAGGAAAGTAGCTCGGGAAGGAGCACAGACGGTGCAGCCGGAATAAAACTGATTGAATACCATTCCCTGTTTTGCTAGCTGGTCCAGTCGCGGCGTTTTGATTTCTTTTTGACCGTTGAATCCAACATCACCCCATCCGAGGTCGTCCGCCATAATGAAAATGATGTTGGGTTTGGCGGGTGCGGGTGCTGGCTGAGCCATGACGTCCGTTTGGATGATGAAGCTTCCGATCAAACACAGCCCAATCATGACGAGCGATGGAAATCCGGCTTCGTTTCGGAAATTTCTGAGGGTCGTTTGCGCGATCATTGGGAGTCCTTGGAAACAAAAGTACATTTACATTTTTGTAAGCGTGATTTTACTGAAGCCGTTGACGAATTGGGGAAAGAAACAAGGACGCTGGGGAAGAAACAGGGCACAGCTTTTGTTTTTCTGTTTGTTGCTGATGAGGGCGACGAGTTGCTGGCCTCTGAATGGAGGAAGTTCATGCAAATCGAACCGGTTGCGTAGCCAATGTTGCCAAGTTTTTAAGTTGCGCCAATTGCATTGAGGGCCGAAGGCTCGACATTTGTTCCGCCGGTGCCGGAGATTCACTGGATTTGATATCCCCAAGGACTTCAAGACGTGAAAGGGTGACTTCCGGTGGAGTGTGTCGCCCCTTCACGGCTTGTCTCTCCATTGGGCTTCATGCCGTGGCTTATCAGTCGCGGCTAGGGATGAATCGGCCTTTCAGCCCTGAGTGCTCAATTTCAAAACTGCCAAGTTGTGGAGAATCAACGTTAGCGCGTCTAGAGTCTGGCGACGGTAGAAACGGGCCTAGCGAAGGTCGCTACGGGCTAGCTCGAATACGAGGAAGCGGATTTCAGAAAATTCTTGGGAGACTGCGTAATTTCCGTCGCTGGCTGAGTCTTCGAAGTAGCCCAACCACTTTATCCAGGCGTCTACATCCAGGCGAAACATCGATGCTATTTGTCGTGGTGTTCGCAACGCTGAACCAACGCGGGTCATTTAGCAAACCTGTGCAATCCCGGTCGCAATCAACATGTTTTTAATGAACCTAGTTTTGAGATTGGGTACGATTGGATATGGTAGTAGAGAACGAGAAAACGCGTGCGATTGAATCAGACAGAGCGGCAAGGAAAAGGGCAGGTCACACTATCATGCCAAGCAATACAAATGACCAGATCGAGTTTTTTGGAATACTCGCCGATGGGGACCACGGAAAGATACGCGCATTTGCGATGATGAATCCTGGGATTCTTGACAGCTTTGACTATCGCAATTTTGGTGCGACTCCGTTGACCTGGGCATGCTTCGGTGACCGACGGGATCTCGTCGAGTTGCTTGTCGATCTCGGGGCCGATCCGAACCGAAGGAGCGATTGGTATATGGGGCCATGGAGTCCGCTACACTGCGCCATTTTTCGTGGCGATAAAGAACTTGCGGCGTTTTTGCTTTCGAAAGGCGCGGTCATGGATGTGCATACCGCGGCGGGCCTGGGGGATGGCGATGCTGTTTGCAAGTTGCTTGACGCTTTCCCCAGGCGAGTCAATGAACGAGGGGGCGATGGCTGCATGCCGATGCACTTTGCGGATTCGATA
>CAITIF010000921.1 GCA_903892365.1 uncultured Pirellula sp.
ACCGAATTGATTTCGATTTGCTTGTCCGGACCTTAGGCTGTTCGACTTGGATCTCGGTCGCTTCCTCATCGTCCTCGCTGTGGACTTCGTCATCTTCGCCGTCCTCATCTTCGTATTCAGCGTATTCGCTGTCGACATCGTCCTCGAAGTGTTCGTCCTGGTCTTCGGATTCCTCATCGGACACGGCGGCTTTTCTGCCGCTTACGATCGACTTATGACGATTCGCAACCGGGTCCGATTCGCCATCCAATAACGAATCAGCCTCTGGTTCTTCGGCGATCGCTTTCTTATTACCAAACAAAGCGCCCGCGATTGACGCGAGGGTGGAGGTTGTCTTTGGAAAAGTCAAGTCGGTACGGCCAGCGGCTTTAGTCTGAGAGGCTAAGTCGCTTGCGGTTAGACTTGTTTCCGCCCGGCGGCCAATGCGAATCGCGGGACCTGAATCTTCATTCGTGTTTGAAGTGCTTGCCGGTGAAGCGGATCCCGCCATCGGTGACGCGTGAATCACGGACGATGGGTAAGCCGACTGAGCTCCTGCAGCCCCCAGTGCGGTGATCGACGCTGGGTTCTGCCGCAACGTGACGCTCTTGGGCAAATCCGATCGCGATGGTGAAAATGTGCCTGAAAGCATTTCCTTGTGACGTTCGAGCGACCAACTTGGAATGCGAAAGTACTTCAGCGCCAGCAAGCCACCGGTGGCTGCGAATCCAAAATAGCGAAGCAACGCATACTCGGTGCTCAACAAAACCCCACCCACTAAAACGGTCAGCGCAAAGATCAATGAACCTGCGCTGGCGAGATGGCGATCAAGCCAAGTGTTGCATAATGCCCCCAAATACCCACCCTCTCCGATCGGAACGGGAATGCCCAACTGCAAACCCAAACGCGTTGGCAGCGTGCAAACAGCAACCAAAATCAAGGTCCAGCCAATGCTTCGACCCATGGGGGACGCCCAGGGCTGTTGTCGCAACATGACGATTCCAGATAAGATTGTCATTGCGGCGATAAAGTACGCTCCGACACCCGTCGCTTGCAAAAGAATGTCGCTGGCCAGGGCTCCCATATAACCGCAGGCGTTCCCGATGCGTTCATTCAATGGGTAAGATGCGTGCAACGGTGAGTAAACGCTACCCAGTGCACCGGAAAAGTCCCCCAGATTATCAGCGGAGTCATGTGTCAGCAAAGACAACCATAGCAGCGCAGAAGCCGCAAACATCACGATTGCCGCAACATCCCATCGGACCGATCTTTGGTTTTCCATCGTTTGTCTTCCTGAACTGGCAAATCACACTTTGCTTATCCTCTTCGGCAAAATTGATCCAGCTTCACGCTAAAGACTTTCCACGCAAGCGAGTCCCGCATAACCGGCAAACTTTATCGCCCCAAAGGCAGGAATTGGCTTGAAGGACGCTTACAGGTGTTTGCTGAAGACACTTTTTTGGGACGTTCGTTCGCCCATATTGTTCGTGATACAATGGCATTTTTGCGACCGGGCCCTAAGCCACTTCTTTTGTCCTTCCAGCACCATGTCCTCGATTAACCAAGATCATTCCGAGACAGCACCCGTCCCTACGACTCTTCCGTTGACCACAGCGCAATACGAAAAGCTTGTAGAACTTGGGACTTTCGAAGGGGCGACGGGGCAGATCGAGCTCATCAACGGAAGGATTGTCCGCATGGCACCTCAGGAGCCAGAGCACTCCGACCCGATCGATTACCTCTCTGAGTGGAGTGTATTGCAGTCGCAAGGTCAG
>CAITIF010000922.1 GCA_903892365.1 uncultured Pirellula sp.
AACTTGAGTTGGATCGTTTTCGAAATTCCACCATTGGTCGCGATTGCAGATGATTGATCGACAAGGCCCAAGGTAAACAACTGAGGATCGACTCCGTAGAAGCCACTGTAGTCTCCGTTCGCAACGCGCTGTTGCCAAGAAGGAGCGTCTGGTGGAGGCGCACCATCTAGAACTTGTCCCGACGTAGGGTTCGAGGGGCATTCGTACAAAGGGATCTTGGTGCCAAACAAATCATAGTTTAACCCCCCATCTGTATTGGGCACGACGGATGACCAGTTCTTTGTCAGATCAAGTCGCTGAAACAAGCTGCTCTGTTCCATGTAAGGAAGCAAGTAGGTTGCCCAACGCACTCGCACGGTGCTCAAAGCTGAGGGCCGGATGTTGCTTGGAAAGTACTTGAGTGCACTGTGGTGATTCTGAAACGCTAGTTCGATTTGACGAATATTGTTGGAGCAAGACATGCGCCGCGCTGCTTCTCGTGCGGCCTGAACAGCGGGCAAAAGAAGCCCAACAAGAATCCCAATGATCGCGATCACGACCAGCAACTCAACCAAGGTAAAACCACGAAACTTACGACGATTTAAAGACATTTGATACTCCGATGGAATGAAAAAGCTCAATGAAAAACAAGACAAATAGACGAGGGAACGGCAGTGAATCCAGATACGAACGAGCTTTCTATTGGGAGCTCGAAAGTTCAGCGGGGCAGAATCACTTGGAAAGCAAACGTACTACTTCAGTTCGAACGGAGACAGATCATTGACTGCATCCGCAACGGTAGCTTTGAGTCCGGAAGTAGATGGATTGCTGAGGACTGCAGGCAATCGATTCTCGGGACTTTCTTCAGGCTTGGCTCGCAGCCATTGTTCAATGGAAACTTCGTAAGTTCCTGCTGGCGCACCGTCACCCGATTCGTAGGTTGTTAATTCGAAAGTGCCATCCGGTTTGGTGATCGCTCTGGGTTTGATAAACCCCTCTTCGGTGCGATTAGCATGAAAGATGACGGTGGCGTTGGGTACCGCTTTCCCTTTCTGCACAACCTTGCCAGACACTTTAAAGGTAGTTAGCCGGGCTTCTCTTTTCTCACAACCTACGAACATGGCCGTCATGCATAGCATGGTGAGACTAAGACCAAAAAGACCCAAACTCCGGGGCCGTCTATTACCATTCCTGAGCGTGTTCCACACGCCAACCACTTGACTCATACCAATCTCCCTAATGCGATTTCAGCGAGCCGTTTTCGGGCGCTTCATCGCGTATTCGCGGGCTCTAGTTAGCCAGTGACTCGCGAAATATATTGATTCGAATTGCCTCTCGTTATTCGAGTCGGACTTTTTTGCTTTGTCTTTTAGTCGGTAACTTGGATCGCTAACTGGTACGCGAGGAGTTTCGCAATCGAACCTTTTCAGTTCGATCGATTTGCACCACGAGTCCGTCCTGCACAATCACGTTCACGCTTCCAAATTTGAGGCCACGCAATGCGCCTCCAATCTGCTCCAATGAAGATTGCAATTCCTGTTCCAAAGGAGTGTGACTTAATGGATTTTCTTTTGATGTTTTCGAAATTGAATCGCTGCTCATGGAAATTACCTCGACCACAAGTGGGTCTGTTGGGTGTCAATTATTAGCTAGCCAGTCAGACAGGCGGTTAAAGGCTGGTTGATGGGGAAACGTTCTCCGCTTCTTGTTGGTACCTAAATCAGATGGTGTAATCAGGCACGAAGACTCGAGCTTTATTGGGATGCACAAAGACTGCGTCATCCAATTGCAAATCGAGTTCCAAAAGTTGCTCCATGGTGATGTCCACTCGGATTTCTTCCTGATTGGCAAGCATCAAGTTTATTTTGGCTTGGACACCAGCACGATTGATTCTAGTGACCTTAGCGGCCATGCTCGCCTTACTCAGCGAGTTTCGTGCAATCGACATGTCATTGGGGCGGACATAGACATTCGCTTGCTCCCCATCTGGAACATTCGGATCAGAGAGTCCCACACGAATCGTATCCAGGACGGCCTGACCTTGGTTAATGCGCCCATGGAAAACATTGACGTTCCCTAAGAAATCGATAACGAATTCGGATGCTGGGTGATGAAAGACATCTGCTGGCGCACCGACTTGTTCAATCTTGGCTTGGTTCATCACGACGACTCGATCCGAAACCTCCAGAGCTTCTTCCTGGTCGTGGGTTACTAGGATGGTTGTGGTGTTCAGTTCGTCGTGAAGTCCGCGCAACCAGTCGCGAAGCCCCTTGCGGACCTTCGCGTCCAATGCGCCGAACGGTTCATCCAGCAATAGAACTTGCGGTTCGATAGCCAGGGCGCGGGCCAACGCAACTCGTTGGCGTTGGCCGCCGGAAAGCTGTTTGGGAAATCGTGTGCCAAATCCTTCCAGTTGAATAAGACTCAGCAACGAATGGACTTTATCTCGAATTGCATTTTCCGAAGGTCGCTGTGATCTGGGGCGTACTCGCAATCCAAACGCGATGTTTTCGAAGACGCTCATGTGTTTAAACAGAGCGTAGTGCTGGAAAACAAATCCTACCTTGCGATCACCCACCGGTTTGTTGGCAACGTCCTCGCCAAAGAACAGAACATGGCTATCTGGATTCGGGTCGGGAGATTCCATTCCGGCGATCACACGAAGGAGTGTTGTTTTGCCGGACCCCGATGGTCCCAAGAGCGAGATGAGTTCACCGTTCTCGATCTTGAGGGAAATGTTATTGAGGGCAGAAAAAGAACCGAAGCTTTTGCTTATGTTTTTGATTTCAATACTCATTTGGATTCCTCTGTCGTGGTCGACTCAAGTGATGACGATGTTTCTTGTTGTAGTTTGCGCTCAAGTAGGGTTTTTCCGATCAGTGTAATAACCCCAAGAAACGCAAGGATCGAAGCCATCGCGAACGCGGCGACGGAGTTGTAGTCGTTGTAAAGGGCATCAATATGGAGAGGGAGCGTATTGGTGCCGCCACGAATATTCGATGAGACCACCGATACCGCGCCGAACTCTCCCATGGCTCGAGCGTTGCATAGAAGAACTCCATAAAGAACGCCCCATTTGATGTTTGGCAAAGTGACTCGCCAGAATGTTTGCCATCCGTTAGCACCCAGCGAGATTGCAGCCCATTCTTCCTCGCTCCCTTGTTCTTGCATCAATGGAATAAGCTCGCGAGCTACGAAGGGGAAAGTCACGAAGATGGTTGCAAGAACGATTCCCGGAACGGCAAAGATAACTTGAATCCCGTACCCTTCGAGCCACTTTCCAAGCCAGCCTTGCATGCCAAACACTAAAATGTAGACCAAGCCGGAGATGACTGGTGAGATAGCAAAGGGCAAGTCGATTAAGGCGATCAGAAGCGATTTGCCCCGGAAGTTAAACTTGGCGATCGCCCAGGATGCCGCAATTCCAAAGACCAGATTGAGCGGAACGGCGATTCCTGCCGCTAGGCAAGTCATGTAGATAGCCCTTATCGCGTTACGATCTTGAAACGAGTCAAGGTAGGCGGAGACACCTTTGCGGAATGCTTCCCAAAAAACGACCCCCAGCGGCAGCACCAACATCAGTGCCACAAAGGTGATTGATATTGAGATCACCAAAAATCGGACCCAAGTTGGGTCTTGCTGTCCGATTTTGATACCTTTTGTATTCGTTGACATGGCTTAAGCCCTCCCTGTTCTTCGCTGCGACCACCACTGGATTCCTTGCACGGACAGCAAGATCAAGAGGGTCGCAACCAGCATCACAGCAGCGATCGCTGAAGCCCCCGGAACATCCGCATCATCCAACTTGCTGATGATCAACAGGGAGGCGATTTCGGTTTTCATGGGGAGATTGCCTGCGACGAAAACAACGCTTCCGTATTCGCCTAGTGCTCGCGCAAACGCCAACGTAAAGCCTGTTAGCAGCGATGGCAGAAGGGACGGAACGATGATTCGCCAAAACGTTTGCCATCGACTGGCTCCCAAACTTGCTGCAGCTTGTTCCGCTTCGCCATCAAGCTCTTCCAGAGCAGGCTGCAACGTACGAACGACGAATGGTAAACCGATAAAGGTCAACGCAATCACGATCCCTAGCGGTGAGATCGCCGTTTTGATTCCGTACGGCAGAAGATGTTTACCAATCAAGCCGTTGGGACCATAGATTGCCATCAATGCGATTCCCGATACGGCCGTTGGCATCGCAAAGGGAAGATCGATGATCGCATCAAGGAGTTGCCGTCCAGCGAATCGATAACGCACAATCGACCATGCTACGACTGCACCGAAAACGGTGTTAATGCACGCAGCGATGAACGAAGCGCCAAATGTCAGTCGATAAGCAGCCAGCACGCGTTTCGAAGTAATC
>CAITIF010000923.1 GCA_903892365.1 uncultured Pirellula sp.
CGATTCTTCACTTCTGCCTCTTCGAGGAGGCCTTCGCGATGATCTGCGATCTGGCTCCACTTGCTCAGATCGATCTGTCCGGGCTCTTCCAGCTGGTGCACGGGAAACAGGAGTCTGACTTTCGGTTTCGTCTGAAACCTCTGAGGAACTTCTTTCCACATCGCTGTCCATGGGAGGCCGCTGACGTGGCGGACGATCGGCCCGAACGCTGCCCCTTCGCCCGCTCCTGCCCGAGTCGTCTCGCCTGCCAGAATCGTCGCGGTCGCGAGAAATAACTGGCGCATTGGAAAGCGGTTCGTCTTCGACGGGCTCCACTTTCCTGACCGGTCGCGATTCTGCGACAGGGGCTACCGCTGGTTCAACACCCCACATGCTCGGCTTGCCTTTGCGATTCGAAAAGCCTTTGGATTGTTCCAGCGAATCCAAGGAATCATTGGTTTTTTGGTTGGTAGCCGACGGAGCGGGTTCCGGTGCAGCCACTCCGAAAAACTGCGCAACAGCGTCCCAGGAGCTTCTGAGCCTGGAAGGTTCCTGCTTCGGCTTTGCCATTGGCAATTCTTCTTGCGGCTCGACAGCCACCTCATCCACTGCCGACTCATCCACTGCCGACTCTTCCGCTTGAATCGCGACAGGCTTCGGGGTCTTCGGCGGTGAATCCGTTTTTTTGCTGACTGGATTCAACGAGGGAGTACCGAGCAAACTTGCAATTCCGTTCCAATGATCCGACATAGAAGACGTCTTTTCGCAGGCCACAGGCCGTTCAAAATGAAAGATGTTGAGAAATCCAGGCTTATGCCTAACTCCCTATCCAAACTCCGCCAAATTATAACCGATCTTGGGCAGATTAGGGAAGGAAGGTCATCCCGCGATTCAAGAACAAAGAATTCTGGGCGTTTCCAGCCGTTACGATCGGTGCTATCCTTGGTTTCTGGTTGTTGACTCTTCCCACAGGAAAATCATCTTGGACAATTCTAATCCTGCCGAAATGCACGCAATGGACGAATCGGAACCGTCCCCATCGGGTGCGATCGCCGGCCCCGAAAAGGCAGTTGACTGGAAACCGTTGACCGCAAAACAGCGTCGGGTTCTCGGAACATTGATGGAAAAGTCCAAAACAACTCCAGATGCTTACCCGATGACCTTTGCCGGTCTGTGCACCGGTTGCAATCAAAAATCCAATCGAGCCCCAATCACGAACTACTCTTCTGAACAAGTCGAGACGATCGTGGACGAGATGCGATCACTGGGCGCTCTTACTATCGTTCAAGGCCTGGGACGAGTCACTAAGGTTCGCCATTACGCTTACAACTGGCTTGGCATCAGCAAAGTCGAAGCGGCTGTCATGACGGAGCTCCTGCTGCGCGGCGAACAGACCTTGGGTGAGCTTCGTACGCGTGCTTCACGCATGGAACCCATCCAAGATATTCAACAGATGAATGACTTGTTTCAGGAGCTAAAACGTCGTGGTCTCGTGGTGGAACTCAGTCCACCCGGGCGAGGCCAAATCGTTTCTCACAATTTGTACCCTGAATGGGAGCTGGAACAGGTTCGCAAAGCAGTTGCTACTGGCATATTGGCATCCAACGACTCGGATTCCGATTTGGATGCCCCGGTCCCCAGCCGAACCGCTGCTTCACCTTCCACCTCGAGACCCACGAGCGATCCGCAAATTCCCGTACTGCAGTCGGAGATAGAATCGCTGAGGAAAACAGTCGACGACCTTGCAAGCCGATTATCGCGACTCGAGAAAGATCTAGGGGTCTCGCAGTAGCGAATCTCGAAATGCCAGGCCCCGTCGCCTCGTCTAATACGGGTATGAATCTTCACAGCCGCTTTATTTGGATTTCAAAGCGTCAAAGCAAAACAGCTGGGTTACCGTTCGAACGTAAATCTTACCGTTGTGCAAGCTAGGAGTCGCTACGATGGATTCCTCTAGATCAAGAGTCGATAAGGATTTCCATTCGCGCCCAGCCTCCACCAAACTCAATTGGCCAGCAAGATTCGCAAGCAACAGCTTTTTGCCATCGGACACGGGGGAGGCATAGTACTGCCCCGTCGCTCCCGTTAACCTGCCTCGCTTGACCACTTCGCCTGAAGTCGTATCCAAACATAACAACACTCCCCCATCGTTGATGATGTACACAAGATCATCCAACATCAGGACCGAAGAGATATACGGAGTGGACTTCGAGTACCGCCACAAGACTTCTGCTGCAAAAACGCCTTGCCTTTCGTTCAGCTCAACACAAGAAAGGCCACCGTTGTTTAAGAACGTCCCGAACGCTTTATCCCACTCCGTCTTGTCCACCTGACCGTCCGAGTTTCCAAAGCCATTGTCGATCCGTTCGATCAAGCGGAACGTTCCTTGCGATCCCTTCACTTCGGCAAGTTCGATGACTCCATCCTTGTTTTGATCCGCAGGTCCCAATGCCTCCATCGGAATCGGCTCCCCAGGTGGTTCGGAATAGTAGATTCGATTTCCGTGAACGACAGGTACCCCGACGGGCGCATTGGTCAGTCCTGCAACGGAAAACGCTCGTTCACCCGAACTTAATTCATAACCCACCATTTCACCGGGGGCTGCACTAACCACCAAGGACTTTCCTGCGACCTCAACTAAAACAGGAGTCGAATAGCCACCTGTAATCCCGATCAATCGATCGACTTTCCAAAGTTCTTTGCCGCTACCCGCATCGAAAGCAGCAATATAAGGTGCTTGCAATTGATCCACTGCGAGAATAATTTTTCCGTCCGCCAGGATAGGCGATGCGCTAACACCATGCATACTGTAAAGCGGTCCTAGATCCTTCTGCCACAGAAGCCTCCCATCCATATCGCAGACTACCAACCCAGTATCTGGAAACCACGCGCACACAACGGATCCATCACATACAGGAGAGCAGGTCGCGGCGTCGTTTGGCGGTGTTGCCGTCTCCTTCCTCAGCTGCTTGAAACTCTGCGACCAAAGCGTCTTTCCATCTTCTTCGGCCATGCACGTCAAAACTCGCGATTCTCCATCGTACGATGTGGTGAACAACTTCTCCTTCCAGGCAACGATCGAAGATCCTCCACTTGCCAAATCTAATTTCCAAGCAACTTGCCCCAACGATAAGTCGTTCGAAAAGCATGGGCTAGATGAAATGCCCGTACCGCTTGGTCCTCGGAACCGAGCCCATTCCTGGGCATACGTATAACCGGTAGTTGGCAAGAGTATCAACCCTACCAAAATCGTGCGGATCATGGGCATGGATAAGTCGTTCTCAGAAAGTGCTTATAAAAAGTAGGGAAATTATCGATCTAGCTAGCCATTGTCGCTACGGGCTTGGACGCCCCTGCAAAATTCTTGTCCGGTTCAACAAATGGACGAGAATATCTTTTTCGAGCTGCAACAGCAAAACGTTAGGTTTGGCCACCACGCTCTAAGTAGAAAGTCACCGGGCCATCGTTGATCAAGCTGACTTGCATGTCTGCTTGAAATACACCGGTCTGAAGGGGAACCAGAGCGGCGCTGATTTGATGGCAGAAGTACTCGTACAGTTCTTTCGCGAGACTGGGAGGACTCGCTTGATCAAAGCTAGGCCTGCGACCGCGTTGGCAATCGCCATAAAGCGTAAACTGGCTAACAACCAGAATGGCTCCGTTGACGTCCTGTACGCTCAGATTCATTTTGCCGTCTGCGTCAGAAAATCCGCGCAACTTGACGCAGCGATCCGCAAGATACGCTGCATCTTCTTTAGTATCACCGACCCCAATTCCGAGCAAAACTAACCAGCCGCGTTGGATCTCGCCAACCATCTTGCCCTCGACCTCAACCTTACTGGTCAGAACCCGTTGCAATACAACTCGCACAAGAATAACACTTTCTGCTGACGTCTATTCGGACGCGTAAACAATCGTACCAGTCACTCGAAAGAATAGCTCGTCTGGTTGACTTGCCGTGACGATTTCCTCCGAATCGTCCATGAACCCCGC
>CAITIF010000924.1 GCA_903892365.1 uncultured Pirellula sp.
CAATTCTGCCTTCAACAGAGGGAATCGTTCGTCTTTGGCAGGCTTTTTTCCCCATCGATGCGGGACGATATCTAAACAGACGAATGCAAGCAGGTCCATTCGAAGACCTTCTTCTTCCGTTCCATGCACATAACAAAAGTTCAAGCGGTTCACATGCTCAGAAAGGACCTTCGTATCCACAATCTTGATCGACGAGTTTACGTTACCAGGACTCGACTCGTCCACCGTTTGGGCGATCAACACTCGATCGTCTTTGGTGTCCGCGAGAACAACAAATGCATGTGATTTCGGCTCTAAACGTTTTTCAAAGCGATCCGAGCCAGAGATCACTGTAATGATGGTCGTATTCTTGGAGTCATTGACCAGGCATACCTCAATGGCAAACAATCGAGAAGAAGGAAAAAGCAAAACAAGAATTGCGACCGCTGTCAGGAAACGAGACATTTTTCTATCCAGCTTGAAGATGGTTTTGTTTGCATTTTAATAGATGCAAGCCTGGCCTTGCCCCACGGGCAATACCGACGCAATAACATCCTTACGAATATCTGGACCGTATAGTTTTTCGATTGCCCATCCCATGAGATCAACCGCAACGAGACATCCAGCGGCAGTACCAATGTTTCCATGGGTAACCAAGTGCTTCGTCGTCTCAACCTCCACCCCAAAGCCCCTCAGTTCTTCAACGGCCGTGGGATAAGTGGTCGCAGAAACACCTTCCAGAATTCCCAGCGCCGCAAGAATCAAAGCACCTGAACACATAGAACAAATAATTTGTCTGTCAGGATCGAGACGCAACTGCTTCAAGAAATGTTCATCCTTGATGAGATCGCGAGTCCCCGGTCCACTAGCGAAGTAGACAAGCTCTGCATCATTGCATTCTTCGACTCTACCGTGCATCGGCAATTCAAGACCACAAACGGATTTGTGAATCTTGGATGGACCAACAATTCTGACGCTAAACTCTTTGTCGCGGAAACGAACGCGATTCAGCAGGTCCCACGGCAAAAACACGTCCACATCCGTAAACCGATCGAACGCAACAATTACAGCTTTCATCGTGTAGTCCTTCCTCCGAACATCAAGTGGTTATCGAGAAATTTCGTGCTCGTACTCAGCATCGCGGTGCTCGTGCTCGTAATCGTCGCCAAGAGTATATCCGCTCGGACGCTTCAAGGCACCCTCGAATTGCATCGCCATCCGAGCCATCATCAAGAATGTCCGTCAACTTGCACGCCAAACCTTTGGCGACATTCGTGGCGAGCCTGAACGGGCGCTGTAGCCAAAAATCGATGAAGAGACGTACCTGTTTTTTCTTCTTCCCAAAACAGTTTGTCTAAAAATGAGGGTCGAAAAATTTTAGAACTTTACTTCGACGAACCATTTTTCGCCCCGCATTTTTCGACAGCAACCATTCCGCATCTATCCGACCCTAAACACCCGTAGGGGATCGCAAGATGGGTATCGCCGTTTTGATTCACATGGTATTGCAAGGGGTATTTGTCAGTCGACGTTTAGCATCTC
>CAITIF010000925.1 GCA_903892365.1 uncultured Pirellula sp.
GATCCCGAAGCGTCCACAACGAGACTTTTCGAACTGGCACGTTGTACTTGCTCTAAGAAACCAAGCCGCACTTTCTTGAAGTACTCGATACCGCGTTTTTCTAATCGATCGGCACCACGTTGGATGCGAGCTGCAGCTGCTTCGGGCTCCAGGTCAAGAATTACGGTCACATCAGGCGAAAGTCCGCCGGTAGCGCATCGACCAACGGACCACAATTCATCGACGTTCAAGCCGCCAGCAACCCCTTGGTAGACGACGTTCGCCAACAAAAAGCGATCGCAGATCACGGTCGCACCGGAGTCTAAGGCGGGGCGAATTTGGTCAGCAACCAGCTGGGCTCGGGCGGCCATGTACAGCAGCATCTCGGCTGTGCCAGCGAGCGGGATATCTTCGCGATGCAACAGGATTTCGCGAATCGCTTCACCGAGTTTGGTGGATCCGGGATCTCGAAAGCAGGCAACCGTTTGGCCCAGGGATTCTAGGTGAGCGCGAAGCAGATCGATCTGAGTCGATTTGCCCGCACCGTCGATTCCGTCGAGAGAAATAAACATTACAGTGCAAACGCTTCCGCATCTTCTTTCGGTGCAGTTTGATAACCGTTCGGTTCCATGGAGCAACCCGCGCGACCTTGGCTCAGCGAACGAATGGCGCTCGAGTATCCGAACAGTTCTTTCAAAGGTGCCAAGGCGGTCACGCTGGTAATGGCACCACGAGCTTCTGTTCGTTCGATGATGCCACGCCGTTGCTGCAAGTCGCCCACCAATTCGCCTAGGTAGTCGGCGGGTGTGGTGATTTCCATTTTCATTACGGGCTCCAACAGCGATGGTCCGCCCAGCTTCAAGCCTTCGTCAAAGGCGTCGTTGGCTGCGATTCGGAATGCGACTTCGTCCGAACCGACTTCGGCCACTTCCGCACCCAGGATACTGATTCTCATCCCCGTCAGCGGGAACGAACCGATCATTCCTCCACCTTCCGATCGGTTCTTCAATTCTTCCAGTGCTGCTTGACGTAAGTTGTCCGGTAACATCTTTTCAATAGGGGTACGATCCAGCACGATCACTTTCGCCGACAAGTCCTCCAACGGTTCGAATCGGACTTGGAGACGAGCAAACATTTGTTGCGAGCCCACTTGTCGATTGCATTGCCCCGTCACTTCAGCGACCCCCGCAATGGTTTCGCGGTAGCTGACTCGTGGCTTGTAGAACTTGACGTTCAGATGAAAATCCCGAACGAGCCGATTCTTGATGACCTCCAAGTGCAGTTCCCCCATCCCGCTGATTAGCGTTTGTCCCGACTCCGAATTTTCCGAAGCGTGGAAGGTTGGGTCTTGTCGCTTCAGCATATCGAGCACTTCCGCGAGCTTCTTGCGCTCGGTTGTGTTTTCCGGTTCAATCGCCATCGAGATCACCGACTGAGCGAACTGAATGGAGGGGAGCTGAATCATGTCGCGAGTATCGCACAAGGTGTCGCCCGTAATGGAGTCACGGGGCCCGATGGTACATGCAATGTCGCCACACTCCAGGGTATCGATTTGTCCTTGCCGTTCACGTTTGGTCGCATGGATCTGCCAAAGCTGTGCAACGTTTTCCTTTTTGTCTCGATTGGGATTGTAGACTCGCGAATTGCTATCCAGCTTCCCTGAGTAGACACGGATCCAAAACATGTCCCCGGTTTTCGCTGGCAAGATCTTGAACACGAGAGCGCAAAAAGGCTCTTTCGGGTCGGGCTTACGAGCCAAAACCTTATCGGGTTTTTTGGGGTCGGTACCAGAAACGGGCGGCCTATCCAACGGGCAAGGCAGGTACGACGCGACGCCATCAAGCAACGGTTGCACGCCAGCACCGTGCAGAGCAGACCCGCACAAGACGGGTTGAATCTTGAGAGAAATACATGCCTCGCGAAGGGCCTTGCGAACCAGTTCGTTGGGAATGGGTTTCTCTTCCAAGGCCAACTCCATCATTTCTGAATTGTGGAGATAGAGCTTTTCGAGCATAACCCCTCGCCAATCCAGTGCATCGGGCATTAGCGCTTCGGGAATCTCTTCAACGACGACGGTCTTCCCTTGATCTTCTGGATTGAATCGCAGCAGTTTCAGGTCGATCAGATCGATGATGCCCTCGAAAGGCTCGCGAGAATGGCTTGGGCCTTGCCCCACCGGAATTTGGATAGCAACAGGATCCGCATTCAAACGCGGTCCTATCTC
Organism: uncultured Pirellula sp.; assembly: GCA_903892365.1. Taxonomy (GTDB): domain Bacteria; phylum Planctomycetota; class Planctomycetia; order Pirellulales; family Pirellulaceae; genus JBKCUI01. Next base: position 2,204 of record CAITIF010000925.1, read on the forward strand.
TTCCAAGACGCGATAGAAATCTGCTCCTTCACGGTCCAGTTTGTTGATGAAAACGATGCGAGGTACCCCGTACTTGTTGGCTTGCCGCCAAACGGTTTCGCTTTGAGCTTCCACCCCTTCTCGAGCGCTGAATACCACCACGGCACCGTCCAGGACCCGCAAGCATCTTTCGACTTCGGCGGTGAAGTCGACGTGGCCTGGTGTGTCGAGCAAGTTGACGGTGCAATCTTTCCAGCGGAACGTCACGCAAGCAGCGAAAATCGTGATGCCACGTTGCTGCTCTTCGGGATCGTCATCGGTTTCGGTCGTGCCCGAATCCACGGCTCCCGCGCGGTGCTTGGCGCCGCTCATGTAAAGCATTTGTTCCGTGACGGTAGTCTTGCCAGCATCAATGTGAGCGATGATGCCAATGTTTCGTAGGGTTGTTAGTTCGCGAGCCATGATCTGGGGGGCTGGAGTGTGGGCAAACCCACGTTTTGCAATAAAAAGGATGGATGAAATGTAACTTCTAAGTCCTTCAAAGCCTAGAGCTACCTTCGTTAGGAGGCCCGCCTGCGTGATATTCGGGCTTTTGTGACAAAATTCATTTTCTTTTTGCCTCCAGGGGAATTGTGACCTAGTCTTGAGGTTGTAGTGATCACACGATTCTCGACTAATTTCCTTGACTTTGCGAGGTTTTGAATGAGCATTTTGACAACTGCCGCCGCGTCAGCACTTCCTGGGTTGCCACTCGTTTGGAAGGATTTTCAAGCTGCCAATCAGCCGAAACGAAACTCCTCCCTCTTGAAGTATCTGAATCCAAGTCGTGAGCATGTCGAAAGTGTTATCGCCTACAATCATCATCGCGATTCGTATGATGAACTGAACCATTCGAAAAGCTGTGGAGCGTGCGGACGTGAGTTCTGCGGCTCTGCGGGAACCCAATTTGGCCATTGGGGAGCCCTTGAAAATCCAAATACACCTTCCAAAGAATCACCCCCACAATCATCAGGTCCACTTTTGAGCATTGATATTCTGGTCTAAAACCTACGGTGTTCGTCCAAATGTCAATGCAGCGTTTTCACTCAAGGGAAATCCATTGCGAGTCTTGTTGTCGGCCTTCGAGCCATATGATATCTGGGAACAGAACTCCAGTTGGGAAGCACTGATTGCTTATCTCCATCAACATGGGATAGCGCCAGGCGTCACCACGCGACGCTACCCTGTGGATCTCGCCTTGCTAAAAGCGCGTTTGGATAAAGACCTAGAAACTGGCTATGATGCGATCCTGCATCTTGGCCAAGCTCCAGGAATCAGTCGCGTCCAGATGGAAGCGATAGCGCTGAACGTTGCCGGTATGACCGATGCCCCCGGTGATTTTTTTGGACCTCTCATCGAAGGAGCACCTAGTGCGTACCGAACGACCTTTCCTTTAGGGCAGTGGAATCAAGAACTTCGAACTAGCGGAA
>CAITIF010000926.1 GCA_903892365.1 uncultured Pirellula sp.
GCGGGATTGTGTCGAGTGGATGCCGGTAATTAAGGGGATGCGCAAACGACGCCAGGATCGCCGGAGTCTTTTCGGTTCGTGGCTCTCGCCGCATGATCTCCGCCGCGCGCTCGGCAACTGAATGCGCATCGTGTGAGCAAGATTCCATCGTGTTTGTATCAGTCATTTGCGGCATAACGGCACCATTGACCGAGGCCGAGAAGTTGACTCAACACAAGTCAAAACGGCCGATCGAGGCCTTCGTGTCCAATGGTTTGTTATTTGACGGTCTTTAAGGTGTTACTTTGCGGAATGTATTGGCCCCGCGTAAGTTCAACGATCTTACTTTTGTCGGAGTTTATTCCTTGAAACTCAATCCTAACTGGTTGCCCAACAATCCCTCGAAGAAATTGCGTTGCTTTTTCAACAGGCATTGTATTGATAGGAATTCGTTCATTATCAGTGTCGATTAAAGCGAGAATCTTATCGCCAACGGATAGTTCGCCGCACTTTTGGGATGGACTGCCATCAGCTATCCCATCAATCACTATAGCACCGTCTGTACAGGAAAGCGTTAACCCAAGCCAACCCTGATGGAATCGCATGTCCCTGTTGTAGTTTTCATTTTTGTGTAGCGCGCCATCGATGAAAAAGAAACGCCGCATCGTTCGTGTGTACTGTGCTGAGGGTTTCGGACCATAGAAGTCATTGGCCAAATACAAAGGACCATTAACCCAACTTGCAAGACACGGTAGCTCCGATTTGAAGAGTTGCTTTGAGTCAACCTCCCTTCCGTTTATTTTGGCGCTAAATGCCGTCAACCAAAGTTTGTTGTCTTTGATTTCCCAGGTTGCTTCGTAGCCCTTCCAGTTAGATGTGCTCTGTACGTCAAACGTTTCTGTTGCCGAAGTTCCCCACAAGCCGGTAGGCGGTAAAGTCGCAAAAAAATGCCGCTCACCGTCGATCAAAACAACGTCTCGCTCCTGCTCTGTACTGGATCCTCGACCAGTTAATACAGAAGCAACTATCGAAATACAAACAGCCAAGCTTAGGACGCCTCCTGTGCTCATCGCTCATTGCCTTTCAAATAACGACCATCGTCACCCAGTCGCGGCAAGTAACGACTCTAAAAGTTAAAGCACCCGACCCGCGACTTGGGTGCACGATCTTGTTCGTCGTTATTGGTAGGCATTACCGACTCGACATCCAAGTCCATACGAAATAAAGAGCATAGCCGATTAGTACGACTCGCGCAAGGATGCTAATCAGCGACATTCTCAGGCGAGTCTGGTTACGCGTGACCGGTAAGGGGAGCTCGCCCTTCCAGTATCGCCAGCCATTCAGGCCGAAGTGGTATGTGTCATTGTCCGTTCGTACAGCCAGTATGTATCCCGGTATGCGAAGTATCGGCGATCGAAAAGACGAAAGTACGGCCTCGCGGATGTCATCATATGCAATTGTCCAATCTCCACAGGTGAGGCGATCGGAATAGAGTTTCAGCAGTCCGCGTCGAGCCGTAATCCACTTTGGTCCCGTTCGTAACTGGTCGCCGTCTCCGATCACGGCCTTCGTCATGCAGCTATGTAGCGGTTTGTCCATTTTTATTCCGACGAACGACGGCGATCACGCAGTCGCCGCCAAAACACTATGATTCAAATTCGCGGCCGACCGGCGACTCGCGTGCATCGCTTTGTTCGGCGTCCGGTCTTTCTGTCCAATTGCTCTCGTTGCCCTTCATGAAGTCCTGCTCATGATGCCAACGAATCTGGGTGATCCGTTGGTTTGTGTGAAGTGCATGATGAAGCGCCGCACAAATTGACCGCCGTGCCACATCAGATCGCACACCGAACCAACTTTTGTAGAACGGCACTTCTGACTTCACAAAACACATCCAACCGAGTTGATCATCGATCTCATATTGCCCGATGCCTACGAAAATCTTCTCTCCGTTGCCGGACAAGAGGACTTCCCATCCCCAATCTTCCTGGCACGTCTCTGGGTCGACGACAAATCCTGCAGGGAGGGAAAGGCAAGATATCAACCACTCTGCCAAGTCTTCTCCGAAACAATCGTCGTTGATGAAGTTGTCCTTCACCTCGGTCTTGTTGAAAGCATCCGACAGAAACGTTACGTGGTCTCTCATATGTCCTCCAGCCGAAAGAATCCATGTAAGTCCTGGGTTTGGGGTGGGAGCCATTCGAATAAAATCTGGCGACTCTGACCCGTGATCTTGTTCTGCGGTTGCACGCAGAAGCGTCACAAAATTTCCAACCCCAAAC
>CAITIF010000927.1 GCA_903892365.1 uncultured Pirellula sp.
GAAAAGTCAGCTACGAAGTATAACCGCAACGCGGCGAAGGCTCCGGACACAATCGGAACAACCCAGACTAGACAGTTTGGTATACTTCCAGGAATCGTTGATCGCCTTTATTTCGAAAATTTTGGGCAACATGTGTTGCCCACGTTCACACTCCACTCAAGGAATATTTGTCTATGTACCGTAAAACACTACTTGCAGGGATTGCCGCTATGGCCATGGTTTCAGGCAACGCATCCGATCCAATGGGATCTAGCTCGTCCGCATACGCCGAGGAAGCAGGAAAGTCTGATCTTCCAAAGGCATTGACCTTCAAGATGAAAACGCTGGATGGCGAACCAGCGGACATGAGCAAGTACGCTGGCAAAGTGGTCATGTTTGTCAACGTGGCCAGCAAGTGCGGTATGACTCCTCAGTACGACGCACTGCAAAAGCTAAACGAATCGTTCAAGGAAAAAGGACTCGAAATCGTTGGCGTTCCTTGCAACCAATTCGGTGGCCAAGAAGCTGGTTCAAGTAAGGAAATCAAAGAATTCTGCTCCAGCAAGTATCACGTGACGTTCGACATGATGGAAAAAGTGAATGTTGTCGACAAGGGCAAGGATAAGGCTTGTGACTTGTTCAAGTACCTGTCGGAAGTGGACGCTCAGCCCAAAGGCAAAGGCCCAGTCGCTTGGAACTTTGAGAAGTTCATTCTGGATCGCAAAGGCAATTTGGTCGGGCGTTTCGGAAGTGGCGTTAAGCCAGATTCTGCTGAAGTTATGAAGGTCATCGAAGCTGCTTTAGCAGCGAATTAGGCTTGAGGCTTGAGGCTTGAGATTTTTCTAGTCCCCGGTGCAACACCCGGGGACTTTTTTTAGCCGTTTCATTGAGCCGCAGGCGCCAGCCGCGATAGGGCTCGTTTTGTAGTTTGCGCAAGCAAATTACTGAGCCGCGGGCGCTAGCCGCGTTACGGTTTCCTTGCCAAATACGGTTGTCGCGGCTAGCGCCTGCGGCTCATTGCGAACAAAGTGAGTGCCATCGGGCTTTCGCCCATGGCTACCACCTGTCGCCACTATCATGGCTTCTAAATCAATTGTGATCTTTGTCGCTCTTGGCTGTGTCGAAGCAGGGTGTTAAACCCACTCTTGATTCGGTCGCAGCACTACCCGACGCATCTACCTTCGCGGGGACAAGAATCGCATCCCTAGCTTGATGATGTCGGATAAATCAAAGTCGCCGTCGCCGTCTTGATCGAGCATCTTTCCGATCATGCTTCCGCCCGGTCGTTTCTCGACGGAATTTCGCTCGCCTCGCATCATTTCGGTGAGATCACCTGGATTGATGGATCGCGAATTTCCGGAAGTTCGAGTGCTTGCCTGTGCCTTCATGGCACCAATGACTAGAGGGCCTAGGATGGCGATCAAAGGGCCAATTTTTTTGAGATCCAAGCCGCTTGACCGTCCGATAGATTCTTCAACGCGATTCTTTTTGTTCCCAAGTGCTTTACCCATCACATCATCGATTGACTTCGTGGAGAAATCAGCCGGACTTGACTCTCGGCGTGATGTACTGGCCGACGACGGAAGCTCGTTCCCTGGCCCCAACGATCGATCCAAGGACGAAGAATGTTCTTGGGGCGGGAGACGATCCGCCTGGAAGCCCAAGTCAGCATTGGCGGAAGGCCTGCCTGTTTGCTTCTGTTCCTCAAATCCATCCGGCAAAATGTCCTCGTACTTCGCCGCCGGTTTCGATTGGTTTCCTGTTGGGAGGGCGGATGGAGCTGAACCGCGGTTGGATCCCCCTGAACGTTGCTGACCGCTGAGCAGACCGCCCAAGAGGTCACCTAGCGAACCACCGCCGATCCCCTGCATTTGCTGCGAGATCATAGCAGCACCTTGCTCTGTTTCCGAATGGCGACCGATCGCACTGATCAAGGTTGGCAGAGCTGCCGCGATCGCGGCTTCTGTTTGCGATTCATCCGCGTCCAAATGCTTAGCAATCTCGCGAATTTGCTTTTCATCCAGCTCCGATGAAAGCAGATCTAGAACTTCCGACATACGATACCTCAAGAGAGAAAAAAGGGGCAAGGGACACGTGGCCCATTTTAACATGCATCGTCAAGAATAGCAGTGCGCGAAGGTTTAACACTGGTCGGGTTTGTATCTTGCTTTGTAATTCGATTGTTTTTTGCAGGGGAGTTAGGTCGATGAACCGTTTGATCCCGGTCCGATCGACAAGTGGGTCATGTGTAGCCATGGATGGTGCTTTTGGATTCTGCCTTTTTTCAACGAGCGACCATTCCATGCGACTATTTCTTCTTGCATTTTGCCTCTCTTCGATCCTGACCAGCCTGAGCGCATTTGCACAAAACAGCGAGCCATTGACGGGTGGTTCGGTGCCTCCCAAGAGCGCCCGATTCGAAGTTTCCCCTGTGCAGCAATATTTGACAGCCAGGGCGCGAGCGGATTCCGAGCATCGTACCGCCATTGTCAAATACTACGACATGATCGGCTACAATTACGCTCAGCCAACCATCAATGCAGGCGTGTTCACTCTAGCCCCGCCCCCCGTTCGAACTCGTCGGATCTATATGTACCCCGGTGCAGGAACCTTCTACCAGTCGACGAACACCTACGGCTTCTAAAACAACCGCCAACCCGAAATCTACCTAGATCAAGCGGCCTCGTCGACCAATCGCCCAAACTTCAACTCGAACTTCAACTTGAACTTCAACTTGCTTTAAACTCATGAACAACCGGTCAGCTTCAACTGCCACAGCATGGAGTTGGAGTTGAAGTTGAAGTTGAAGTTGAAGTTTAGGTTTAGGTACAAACCCGGAAGTTCTCTTCTGGGAGCTACCTAAACAAACCTATGCTTGTTTCGGGACTTCGTGAACAACTAGTAGATTATGAGTGTTGCTCAGAAGGCCCGTTCCAGTCACGTAGACAACATGGTCTCCTGGGGCTAACATTCCGCGCTCGATCCCCCAGTGCGTGACCTCGTCAAATAATGCTTCGGGATTATCGAGATTCTTCACTCGGTGCGGCATGATACCCCAGAACAAGCACATGCGCCGAAGTGTGTGGTCGGAATCGCTGACACCCAACGTAGGGATGTAGTTGCGTTGCTTGGCCTTAACCCATGCCGTTCCGCCCGATCGACTTGCGACCACTACCAGCTTTGCGTCGATCGCTTCCGCGATGTTGGCTGCGTTGTGAGTCACCGCGGAGGTGATGGGGTGCACTCGAGAGGAGAAGCGGGTCTTGTTATCTTGAGGCATTGATTTGAGCATTCTCTCGGTGCTTAGCATAATCCGGTTCATGGTGTCGACCGTAATGACGGGGAAATCACCAATAGCAGTCTCGCCGCTAAGCATGCACGCGTCTGCACCATCCAGAATAGCGTTCGCAACATCGCTTGCTTCGGCCCGGGTTGGGCGTCGGTTATGATGCATACTCTCTAGCATTTGTGTCGCTACGATCACAGGCTTTAGCTTTTCGCGACAAACTTGAATGATCCGTTTCTGCGCGACTGGTGTGTCCGCCACGTCGATCTCGACCCCCAGATCGCCACGGGCCACCATCACTCCGTCCGCTGCATCGACGATCGCTTCCAAGTGCTCTAACGCTTCCCGCTTTTCGATTTTGGCAATCACCAACGCCTGAGCGTCCATGGAAGACAAAAGATTTTTCAGCGAAAAAACATCTTGGGCCGATCGTACGAAGGAAAGGCTGATGAAATCGATGTTGTTTTTGGCTGCCCATAAGGCGTTTTCAATGTCTTCGGGACGCATCGATGAAACGGACAGTGATGTTCCTGGAAGATTGATCCCCTGTTTGGAACGGATTGTTCCCTTGACGTTGACGATGCAACGCACGGAATCGCGTTGTTTCTCAACGACTTCCATCGAAATCATACCGTCGGCCAACATCACCGAATGGCCAACCGCCAATTCGTCAATCAACTTCGTATAGTTGCTTGTCAGTTCGGTTGGGGAATTGGAAACATCCCCGCGCACGAAAGTCACTTCCGATCCCACGTCCACTTCCAATGGATCTTGAGTCAGTTTGCCAAGCCGAATCTTCGGGCCCGCCAAGTCCAGCAACACACCCACTTGGAAATTGGTGTTGATTCGAACCTGCTCAATTTTTGCAAGCACTCGAGCGTAGTCCGCTTGAGTTCCATGCGCGGCATTGATTCGAAAAATATCCACGCCGTGAATGACCAGCTCCGTCAAAATTGCGATATCTTCGCAAGCGGGGCCCACCGTAGCAACGATCTTGGTTCGGGCTTCGCTAAGCGTATTACGTGGCATTTTATTGATTCGACTCTTAAAAAAGGAGAAACGAGAAAGCGATGCGAGTCGCGCATGAGGCGTATTGTCACGTTTCACATCGCGTTTGGCTACAGGAGTACGGCAATTTGCTTTCCAGGTCAACATGGTACACTGGCCCACGAAACAGCGATGCTCTGCAAGGAATCCTTATGCTCAACATAAGGTGAGACAAGTGAACCTTGGACGTTGCCCATGAAACCTGGAATTTTTTGATGGTTCAGCGGTACGATTGGAAAGAAAAACGAGTTGTGGTGGCTGGCGGTACGTCCGGTCTAGGACTGCATTTGGTTCTGGCCGCGGCGGCTCAAGGAGCCAGAATCGTGATCCTGGGACGAGATCGCGAACGATTAGAACAAGCTTGCCAGAAAGCGAAGGCGGCTGGTGCTCAAGAGGCAATCGGATTCTCGATCGATTTGCGCACTATCTCACTTCCATGCGCCCAGCTCAGCGATTCGCTGGGCGATGATGTTCGGCTGCAATCGTTTCTGGAGACTAACCAAGTGGATTTGTTGATCAACGCAGTGGGACGCTCGGACAGAGGACCGATCTCGTCCGTTTCGGCTGCTGATCTAAGGTCTTTATTGGAGGACAATCTTGTCTGCACGTGGCAATCGATTTGTTTATTCAAGCATTCATTGCTTCGGGCTCGCGGCACCATCGTGAATATCGGATCCCTTGCAGGATTGGTTTCAGCCCCGAATTTGGGCGGATATAATGCCGCGAAATCGGCGTTAACCGCCATGTCGCGTCAGTTGCGATTGGAATGGAAACAGGATAAGGTCCACGTGATGCTGGTGTGCACCGGTCCGATTGCTCGCGAAGATTCCGGTCGTCGCTATGAACAACTCGCAAAAGATCGAGGGCTCGAAATTGCCCATGCCAATGTCCCAGGTGGAGCGGCCAAGCTGAAGCTTCTGGAGCCGGTCGGACTTGCCAATCGTATTCTGCATGATGCATCGACCAAGCGTTGCGAAGTCGTGATTCCAGCGAAAGCAAAGTGGCTAGCGGCCATCACAGCTGTTTGGCCTGCTTTGGGCGATTGGATCCTGGTCAAGTTCTTGAAACGCTGACCGAGTCTTAAGTCTTTTCGATCACGAAGGCCGTAACCGCGGTAAAACCATGAGTCAGGTTCCGGTTACCCACGGGCGCGAATTCACCGGCTGCAAATAGGCCTGCCAAAGGAAGCCCGGGGCAAAAGCGATCGATGGCCAATGCATCGTGATTCGACGAATGGAACATCCGTTGTCCCCGTCCATTGCAGCTGAACAGGAGCCCAGCTTTGCTATTGGCGGTTTCGGTCTCCATCTTAGCCAGCAATTGGTGGAGGTCTGCATCGGCACCCTCGGCATCTCGAACGTGAAATCGCACTGTTTGACCAACCTGGAAACGATCCGTCACCTCGATCCCATCGCAATCGGGATCGATTCCTTGCACGTTTCGGATCAGGAAATCGCCGTGCGAAAACGTCTCGGAATATTCTGTAATCGCGCGGCCAATCAACAACGCATCGATTGCCATTTCTCGTTCCCGATTGGGCAGTCGTTGAATCATGTCTTTCAGGACAGGCAGCGCGGGTTTGCCTCCTAGTCCGGTAATCGTGTTGCCATCCAAAGAGGTGACAATCATGGGTTCGCCGATAGGGCTACAGCCTTGGCTGACGATGGCTTTCCACTTCAATTCAGGGGGCAGTACTAAACCGACAGCACCTCGGGTTAGGATGGAATCGTTGCAAAACAGAAGATTCGGATTTCCCCAGTTTTGACTGCTGCAGTATCCACCAATAATGGGGACGATGGGCTGACCACGTTCAGGTTCCAAAGCATCGTTGAGCATGTCCACGGAGAAGGTCAATGGGCAGCCCACGACCATCAGTCCACCTGCCTCGCGTGCGTCCGACAAAGCTTCATCCGAAAACCCTAGAACGGTCGGACCGTCGGGTGTTTTCAAGCATTCCATAGGGAAAATCAACGGTGAGCGACTCAGGCCACCCAACAGCAGAACGCTGGCCGCACTTTGCCCTTCGATTTCTCGGCCAGTGCCAACGATGCTCTCTGCCGAGCAACCGAAGAAGGGAACGTCGGGCGCCAGTTCCAATAACGTCTCGCGAATCGCGGAAGCCTGTTCGGCCAATCGTTCGCCGCTAACGAACAAAAAAACGCACCCGAGTGGTTCGCGCTGGCCGTCCGATGCGACCCGAAAGGCATTGCGAACTGCGACATGGAGCGAAGCGTGTTCGGCGATTCCGCTGCTTGCAAACATCGGTATTAGGTTCCTTGAAGGATCGCTATAAGGTCGCGATCCATCTGCCCTCGAGTCAGCACCAAGTCGGCGCCCGCATCTTCAGCCGCTTGCAGTCGTTCCACGTCGACGTGCGGTCCAAATGCAAGAATCTTTCCATCGGGAAACGCACTTTTGATTTGAGGGATTTCCAATGCTAGGTCAATCGTCCGCAGTGTCAGATCGATCAAGATCATGGAAACTGCGTTGGGTTCTGTAACACGTTCGATCAGTTTTGCGACAGATCGTTCGGTAAGGCAGGTTTTGCTTGCCGCGCGAGCTGTGCTGCTGATTCGCGACTGAAACATCAAATCGCTGGAAAGTAGTAGGATCATTAAATGGCTCCGGGTCCGCGTAGTTCGTCATCGATGGTGATTGCATCCAAGACCGGAAGTACAAAAATCTTTCCGTCACCTACACAGCCTTCGGAACCGGTTTTGGAGATCGATGTTATGGTCTCAACCGCCCTTTCCAGGAAGTCCTCATTGACGAAAATTTCGAGCGTCACTTTTCTCAGTAAGTTGATTTTGTATTCGACACCGCGATAGCTGGC
>CAITIF010000928.1 GCA_903892365.1 uncultured Pirellula sp.
ATCGATTTGTCACCTAGCCCACGATTCGGAACGTTCACAACTCGCTCAAAGGAAATGTCGTCTGTCGGGTTGTGGACCAGTCGAAGATAAGCCAACAAATCTTTGATTTCTTCGCGATGGTAAAATCGAAAGCCACCAATCAATTGGTAGTTTAACTTGCGTCGAAGCAATGCCGCTTCCAGCAATCGCGAGTGAGCATTGGTTCGATACAGAATTGCAAATTCTTTGGGTTTCGCTCCGTTAATAACTGCCGTCGCAATCTGGTCCGCAATGTTGTCCGCCTCGTCTCGCGCGGAGCTGTACGTGTACCACCGGATCGGAGCTCCCGATTCACGCGATGGGATAAGGCGTTTCGCCTTGCGTCGGGAGTTGCAAGCGATCAATGAGTCCGCTGCGGATAGGATCTGAGGTGTGCTACGGTAGTTTTGTTCTAGCCTTACCGTGACGACCATTGGGTAGTCACGCTCAAAATTGAGAATGTTGGAGATGTCGGCCCCTCGCCAGCCATAGATGGATTGGTCGGGATCGCCGGTTACATTCAAATTAGGATACTCCACCGACATCGATCGAACTATTAAGTACTGAGCAAGGTTTGTGTCCTGGTACTCATCGACCAAGATATAACGGTGCTTTGCATCGAGATCGCTTCGAAGCTCTGGATTGGAACGTAGGATCGAAGCGGTATGCATCAACAGATCGTCAAAATCGACTGCGTTGTTTTGAAGCAAAAGCTTTTGGTATTCTGGATAGATCTTGGAAAGTACTTTATGGTTGGCAGTTCCCGGATGTCCTTCCATCATTTCAGGGGTAATGACCCGATTCTTGAGTTCGCTGATGCCCTTCGTTATCTCATTGAAATTCAAGTGAGTCATAGAAACCTGTGCGGCTTCAATCGCATGCTGCATCGCCTTCTTCGCGTCGTCCATATCGAAGATCGAGAAGTTTTCAGCGATCCCTACCATGCGGCCATACCGACGTAAAAATCGAGCACAATAACCATGAAACGTTCCCATCCAGACCGGAGCATCTTCGCTGATGCGAGACAGTCTCGACTTCATTTCTTGGGCGGCTTTGTTAGTAAACGTCAATGCGAGGATCGAATACGGAGAAATACCCTGTTGAAGTAGATAGGCGATTCGATGGGTCACCACGCGTGTTTTTCCGCTGCCCGGGCCTGCGAGAGTCAACAGCGGGCCGTCTACGTGAGTGACCGCCGCCAACTGAGCTGGGTTGAGGTTGTCTAAGATCTGAAATTCATCGACCGCCATAAGCGATGCTCCGTGCGTTGCAAAAACAGGGTCGTCGGACAACCAAAACCAAAGCCTAAGTATCGCTGATTACCCCCCGATTTCATAGTGGCAACGGATGTCACGACCCATTTCCCTTATGGAGCTAGCTCATGGGTCGCGATACACATTCCGGTGAAAGCATGACTAGCGAGAAACAACCACCTTGGCTCATTTTTTTCAGCGGCTACATTTTGTGTTTCTGTTGATGTCCAAACATTGCTTTGAGACCGAAATGAATAAAAGCGAAAAGCCAGACGAAATCGCAGCACCCATCAAGTGGCACGGCGGCAAAACTTATCTTGCGGCCCGCATCATTGAGATGATGCCCGAGCACACGCACTACATCGAGCCTTATTTTGGCGGCGGGGCGGTCTTCTTTCGAAAGCCTGATTCGCTCATCGCAGGCCATTCGGAAGTCATCAATGACGTTTTTGGTGAGCTGGTTAATTTCTGGAAGATCTTGCAGTCAGACGCCCACTTCATCGAATTCGAGCGCCGAATGAACCTGACTCCATTTGGAAAGCCTGAATGGGAAGAATCGCTCCAGCAGACCTCTGAGAATCCTGTCGATCGGGCTTGTGCGTTTTTCATTCGGTATCGGCAATCGCGGCAGGGGCTTGGCAATGCTTTTGCAACCATGTCAAAGACACGAACGCGACGAGGAATGAACGAGCAAGTTTCGTCTTGGCTTTCCGCCGTGGAAGGGTTGCCCGTTGCTCACGAGCGACTGAAAAGAGTGGTCATCTTTTGTGAAGATGCCGTCAAGCTGATCCGGCAAGAGGACGATCCAAAATCGTTCTTCTATTGCGACCCACCCTACCTAACGGAAACCAGAAGCTCCAAAGATGCTTACTCCTTCGAAATGACAAACTCGCAGCATTCGGAACTTTTGGAATGCTTAGGGTGCTTAAGCGGTAAGTTTCTTTTGAGCGGATATCCGAATTCGCTTTACGATTCCGCAGCAAACAAGTTCGGTTGGAATCGAGTTGACATCATGATTGACAACAAGGCAAGCTCGCTCAAGTCCAAGCCAAAGAAAACGGAGTGTGTTTGGTCCAACTACTGACCCGCTATAGCAAAGTCGTTGTTTTTCCGAGTGAGAAATCTGTGCGTTGCGACAATGCGACGGCTGCCATGCAGTCCAATAAAAAAACCCTGAGCTGTTCGGCTCAGGGTTTTCTTGTGCTTATTTTTATCAGAATTGCCTAATCGATTAGGGAGTCACTGGGCTTGTGACAGGGGAATCGTTGTTATCATCTGCAAGAGCGGCAACACCGGCTACCAAACCTCCGATACCAGCGATGGCACCAAGGCCACCAAATCCACCGCCGCCGCCGCTTCCGCCACCACCAAACGATCCACCGCCACCCATTCCAGGTGCGCCCATTGGTGGGCCAGCAAAGAAAACTTCTTCTGCAGGCACTGGTTCGGTAGGAGGTACTGGTGGAGTCGATCCGCTCGCGTCACCCAACTCTAGATTCAGTGAAGAAGCAGCAGCAATTCGATTCACAAATCGTTCGCCGTCTTTGTTCACCATGGCAAGCCCCGGGGCGATTGCACAGAAACCTGTTGCAGAAACACCCTGCGAACCTGCAGCAACCAAACCGTAGCTGCCTGGTTTTAGATCCCGAATCGCGAACGAGCCGTCGCTGGAAACGCGTGTTCGAGCGATTTCAACGCCGTCCTTGAAAACAAATGCGGTCATACCGGTCATGTCGATGTTGGTCATCGGTTTGCCGAGTTTGCCCCGAATGGACCCGGAAGCATCCAATGCTATCTGATGCGAGCCGGATTGCTTGCGAACAGCCTTCAAAGGATCCTGAGTCGGTGCTGCATAGGATGTTGAGGAAGGCAAGGATTGTCCTTGAAGCACTTCGAAAACACGACCACCATTGGTGGACATCAAGCGTGCTTCCATGAAATTCGGCAGATGGCTACCGGCCACCGAATCGAGAACTGTTAGCGAGTAGATGGCGATGCCACCATTCGTTTCCGCAATGAAAGTATAGATTCCTGGATTAACACCTTCCAACAGGAATTCGCCGACGACGTCGGTGTCATCCGAAACCACAACTTCGCCCGCTTGGATCAAAGAAACCCTTGCTCTTGGCATTGGAACCACGTCCGTGCCAACCAAGCCTACAACCGATCCACGAACATTTTTGGAGTCATCCGCATGGACCCATTGGGTTACATAGGATTCGGACAGGCTTGTCGCAAATTCAGTAATTGCGATCGAGCTCGTTCCAACATTGCCTCCCGCAGGTGGCAAATCATTGACTTGGGCGTTCGAAATCGACACGCACGAGGCGGCGATGATGAGCGATAGAATGGTGCGTTTCATGATGATATCCGTAGTATTGGTTTCGAGAACTTCTGTAGATCATAATCGTTGCACCCGCTAAATCAATCAAACTTTACCAAACGATCCATTTTTTTTCCGAGAAACTTGGAGAATCAGAAACTTTGAGAATCAGC
>CAITIF010000929.1 GCA_903892365.1 uncultured Pirellula sp.
CCGAGTACATAAAACGGGGCACCGTGGCAAACTTCGATTTGTTTTTTGATGTTCATGTCGATTTGATCCATGGGGATGTGCCCTGGTCCTTCGACCATCACCTGAGTTCCCTTGGCCCAGCCCTTTTTGCACAATCGACCAAGAACATCCAATTCGGCAAACTGAGCTTGGTCGCTTGCATCTGCGATCGATCCTGGGCGAAGTCCGTCACCTAGGCTCCAAGTGACGTCGTACTGCTTCATAATGTCGCAAAGGTCGTCAAACGCTTCGTAGAGCGGGTTTTGTTTGCGGTGCGCCATCATCCATTTGGCAATCAGCGATCCACCGCGGCTGACGATTCCTGTTACGCGGGATACCGTCAAATGCAAGTGTTCCAGCAAAACACCGCAATGGATGGTCATATAATCGACCCCTTGCTTAGCTTGGTGTTCGACCATGTCCAGAAAATGCTGGGCTCGCATGTCTTCAATGTTCCCGCCCAATTCTTCTAGCATTTGGTAGATGGGAACCGTTCCGATCGGAACAGGAGATGCTTCGATGATCTTCGCGCGAATGTTATCGATGTCCTTCCCCGTGGAAAGATCCATTACGGTATCGGCACCATAATGGACCGATACGTGCAGCTTTTCCAGTTCTTCTTCGACGTTGCTGGTGACGGCCGAATTGCCAATATTCGCATTGATTTTGCATTTCGCGGCGATCCCGATGCACATCGGTTCCAAACGTCCTTGGAGGTGGACTTTGTTGGCCGGAATTACCATTCGACCTGCTGCAACCTCATCCCGAATCAGTTCTGGAGTCAACAGTTCGCGTTTTGCGACGAACTCCATTTCCGGGGTAATATTGCCAGCAATGGCTTCGGTGTATTGGGTCGACATGGCGTATATGGCTCCAAATGGATTTGGCTTGATGGAAACTTACAATAGTGAGGCACCGAACACGCGCCCCTTCGGACTTCGATAGTTTATCGGCGAACGGCTTGATGGGGAACGGGTTAGACCTAGGTTACAGTCTATTTGTTCAACAACCCAGCCAGAACCGTCACCGGTCCTTCGGAATATTCCCTCGTTAAGGGGCTAGGCGTTAGAAACGGCTTCAATCGATTGTGCAACGTCCGTTGGGCTGCAACCTGCAACGGTCTTCACATGTCCGATCTTGGTGGGCAAGACAAAGTTGAGCTTTCCATGTTCCGTCTTTTTGTCCAATTGCATCGCTTCCATCAGCTCTGCGGCCTGCGCTGGCTGCCGTTGGACGGGTAACCGGAATGCGCGGAGCAGGTTTCGTTGACGCAGCAGGCTTTCTTCGGTCCACATTCCAAGCTTGACGGCTAAGTGTCCTGCCATAGTCATTCCCAGCGATATCGCTTCGCCATGCAAGTATTGCCCGTATTCCGTGGTCGCTTCGATCGCATGTCCAAAGGTATGACCATAATTCAGGATCGCTCGAAGGCCTGACGTTTCGCGTTCATCCGCGGCTACGACTTGCGCTTTTAGCTCGCACGATCGGCGCACGATGGACTCAATGGCATTGGATTCTCTAGCCAGAATAGACGAAGCATTCGTTTCCAAATATTTGAAGAATGATTCGTCCAGAATCACGCCATACTTTACCACCTCCGCCAAGCCACTACGGTATTCCCGATCCGGAAGCGACTGAAGGCATTGGCTATCGATCCAAACTGCGTGTGGTTGCCAGAATGCCCCGATCATGTTCTTTGCTTCGGGGAGATTGATTCCTGTTTTTCCCCCCACGCTACTATCCACCATGGCTAGCAACGTGGTTGGAACTTGAACAAACCGTAACCCACGCATGAAGGTTGCTGCAGCGAAACCGGCCAGATCACCAACAACACCTCCACCTAAGGCTACAACCACACTTTTTCGATCTGTTCGCTCGGCAAGCATCTCGCTCCACAGCTTGGTTAAGCTTGCAGCGGACTTGTTCTCCTCCCCACTTGGCACGATCAAGCAGGAGATTCGCATTCCGTCGCTTTGAAGGGAATCACGTACTTGAATACCCAACGTTTCGAAAATACGTTCATCGCAGATTAGCACCGTATGAGTCCACGAATTGATGTGCCCCTTCAAGGTCTCGACCATGTGCGGGAGCGTTTTCGTGCCAATGGAAATAGAATAGCTTCGGTCTGCAAGTTCAACATGAACGCTTGGCATGATTAGAATATTTTGTTCCGTGAGGTATTGTCAGGGGAAGGTCTAGCTCAAAAGGATCCACTGGGGTCGTTTAGTCTTTACCGGAATTTCGATCGATGGCCAAGACGACGCGGGAATGACACAGATAATCATGTAATGATTTCCGGCCTTTCAAAAGCAAGGTGGTTCCCCAGTCAATTGCGATGAACAGGACTAGGCCAATTTCAAGAATCTTGACCATCAGATCTTTCCCGCCAACTGTCTCGAAATCCGAATCGACTGAAATCGTAGGGTCCACGTAAAGCAACAGCGGGAAAAACCATGCAAACGCATTCCTGAGAACCTCGCGAGCGACCAATTGCTCGCGACGAGCCGGAAGTCCGTTCTCCTCAACAATCTTTAATTGGAATAAGTAGCGCCCAATGGATCGCCAGCCACGAAAAGTTACGGACAAATAGATCGCTGGCACAATCAAAGATAGAAAAGCCACGATCGGCACAAGCCATTGATAACCGCTTCGAGCGAATTCACTGCTGTTGAACAGAAAAATTGTAAATGCAAAAGGGGAGATGCACAGTAGCAAAGCCAATTGGTCGATTGCGTAGGCCATTCCTCGCAAGGCTAACCCAGCAGTTGTGGTGCTGACAGGTTCAATCCGTTTCAAGTCCACAATCATTTCCACGAAGCTTGAATATCTTCCCTTGGGGTCCTTAGAAAGCAACCGATCAATTACCGCTTTGAATTCAACGGGGATGCTTGTCGGCAGGGACGCTGGGAATGAAATCGGCGAGGTCAAATGGACCTCCATTCGCTCTCGTACCGATGTACCTGTAGACTCATAGGGGGACCTGCCGAACACCAGCTCAAACAGAGTAATACCCAGGGCATACATGTCCGACTGGATGCTAAGTGCTTCACCGCGAATCAATTCCGGTGCAACATAGGCGGGCGTTCCAGAAATGGATTGCTTTTGATCTTCAGCCTGCTGAATTCTCGACAGCCCGAAGTCGGATAACTTGATGCGTCCTTCGCCTGCCAAGATTAAGTTTGCAGGTTTGATGTCTGCATGGACGATTCCAAATTGAGCGGCATGATCTAGCGCCGAAGCAACTTGGATCGCATATCGAATGGCTTCCCCGTAAGGAATCGAACCCTCGCTCTTCAGACGTTCGGACAAGGTTGGTCCCGAAAGTAATTCCATCGCCAAAAAAGGCTCTTCGGCTTGACGCCCCACATAGTAGATGGTCACAACGTTTGGGTGATTGAGCCTTGCCTGTGCGATGGCTTCGCGAAGCATGGTAGCAGCTCGATCGTCTGCACACTGGTTCGCATTCTTTAAAACTTTGACCGCGACATAGCGTTGAAGCGAAGTATCCAGCGCTCTATAAACGGCACCCATACCCCCTGTGCCAAGCCGACGATCGATCCGAAAGTGACCATAAAGACGGTTCGTTAGCAGTTGCGATTCATCAAGATCAAAGTGATGAACATCATGCTCTGCTTGAATGGTGGTGATCGAAACCGTTTCACTGGTTGCAGATCGCAGAGCTTCGGCTGCAATGAAAGACTTGCATTGTGGGCATTCCCCGCCTAGGCTTGCTGCAACCAAAAAGTCGAATCCACACGCACAGTGAAATCGGATCATTGATTCAGTGGCATGATTGCGAGCGGATTTCGGAATGGGTCTACTGATTGGCTCCATCGTGGAAATTGTAACCCGAACCTCCAATCCAAGCTATCGACTTTTCAAGACCTTGCGCGGTCTGTCTAACCTCACTCGGAAAACGGGTAAGTTAGCGTGCGTGAAATCGGTTATTTCCAAAAAACCTTTTAGATAAGTTCAATGGCACTTGATTGCATTTGATTCTGCGTTGGTCGTTGTATCGATCAGGCTTTATTCGATGTCGATTACGCTTCCTCTCCCATCCATCTTATTTCTCTGGGCCAAAAGAAGGTCTTACAGAGATTGAGCAACGGGAGTTCGGTAGGCGCTCATAGATGGGATTAATCCGGCTAGGATCCCGATAACGATCAGGCCGGGAATGATTAATCCTTCTTGCCAAGATTGAATATCCAGAAAGTGGATTCGGACCCCGGTCGCAAGTTCTGTCCATGGGTTCGCAATCGGTCCAACAGCATGGCCAGCAACCCAGCCGATTCCACCGCCGATCAAAGCGATCAAAATCGATTCGATTAAAATGATGTACGTGATGTGATCGCGAGAAGCACCCAAGGCTCGCATCACTGCGATATCTCGTTTTCGTTCGCTCATGCTGTTGTAGATGCTAACCAAAATTGAGATGGCACTAACAACGCAGACCATACTTGTCAGTGCCAACAATGCCCACTTAATGGGTTTCACAAAGAAACCCAGTAAGCCATTGATCTCGCTGATGGGGGAAACCGCTTGAGCGAATAAGGTTTTGTTGACTTGACGTTCTAGCTGAATCGCATTCATGCCACTTGGCTTGATCAGAATAGCGGTCACCTCTCTCTTCTCGATTGGCAAACGCACTTTTGACAAAACAGATTCACGTTCCGGTGCGACGGCGGTTCCTGGCTTTTCTATTCCGGACTGTTCGTCGCGATCCGGCGCGACGTGACCAGCTAGAAGAAAGAACCCTTCAATGTTTACAAATGCGCCTCGATCGTTCGGGGTTCCTGTCGGAGCCAGGATTCCTACCACATGGAATGCTTCGTCGTGCGCGACACCGCCAGCTGCGCCATGCGAGGCAAATATTTCGCTGCCAATTCCAAGCTTCATTTCGGCCGCAACTTGCGATCCAATCACCGCTTCGAAGTACCCATGCTCGTCCGAATAATCAACGAAGTTCCGTCCTTGGGTGAACGCGTAGGGCAAGTCTTCTCCATGGCGTAATTCGTTAAAGTAATCCGGAGTTGTTCCAACGCAGCGAAATGGACCTACGTAGTCACCCATGCAAAGTGGGATTGCGAATCCGCCTCGCATGTACTTGGAATACTTGCCGTCACGTTCCGGTTCATCCACAACCCCGCCTATGCGGGCGATTTCCTGTTGGCGACCGTTTCCAGGCAGATATTCCATATAGTATGAGTACTTCACGTTCTCGACGGGGCGACTCAAAAAGAACACTGTATTGAACGTGAGTTGAATGGAGCTGCCCTTGGCCCCAACAATCAGGTTGTATCCAACATTGCTAGTCCGCTCGAAGGTCTTTTCGACGACCCCCGAGATTGTGAGCACGACAACAACAAGAGCGACCCCGAGGGCCATTGAAAGAATGGTCAGAGCGGTAGGGAGCTTACGATAGAGTAGATTTCGGACGGCGATCGAAAATAGATTCATTTGGAATTCGTTGGTCTAGTGTTTTCGAAGGCTCTAGGGAGCAGCTTTTGGGCGATTGAGTAGTTCGAGTCGTTCAACACGCCTGAATCGACTGGAGATTTCATCGCTGTGCGTCACCATCAGGATCGCCACATTGTCTTCGCGGCAAACCTCTTGTATCAGTTCAATGATACGATCTTGATTCGAAGGGTCCACGTTAGCGGTCGGCTCATCGGCCAGCAGCAGTCGCGGCTTATTGGCAAGAGCGCGTGCGACGGCCACTCGCTGTTGTTGCCCAACCGACATTTGTGAGGGCAAGTAGTGCATTCGATCGGACAAGCCCACTCGCTCTATCAGTTCCTTGGCCCTCTCTAAGTTCATTTTTTTCCGAGCGAAGGTCATGCCTAGCTTCACATTCTCCAGTGCCGTGAATGCAGGCAGCAGGTTGAACGTCTGGAAAACGTAACCCATCTTTGCGGCCCGAATGCGGTCTCGGCCTGTTTCGGAGAACTTCGTCAGTTCCATTCCATCCAGCTTGATCGAGCCGCTATCGGCTCCGACAATTCCGGAGATCAAGTGCAACAAAGTCGTTTTGCCGCCACCGCTTTCGCCGCGCAGGACGACTTGCTCCCCTTCGGAGATGCAAAGCCTTGGCATATCGATGATGCTGATTCGATTCCCGTCTGGATCGACATACGACTTCTTTAAATCGACGATTTCAAGCATGTTGCCTTGCACGATCCACCTAGCCTATCTTGCGATTCTTCATGATGCGTTGAATCTCTCGGTTCGCATCCGCCTTTTTCAGCGTCTCACGCTTGTCGTGAGCCTTCTTTCCCTTGCAAACGGCAATCACGCACTTTGCGACACCCCGGTCGGTGAAATAGACTCGCAGGGGAACCATGGTCAAGCCACGTTCTTTAGCTCGGCCGGCAAACTTCGCGATTTCACGTTGGTGCAGAAGAAGCTTTCGAATTCTCTTGGTGGGATGGTTCCAGATACTTGCTTGACGATATTCATCGATCTCGCAACCCACCAGCCACATTTCTCCGTTCGTCAAACGCGCGTACGCTTCTTCAATGGAACAGCGACCATTGCGAAGGCTCTTTACTTCGCTGCCGTGCAGTACGATTCCGCACTCGACCGAATCAAGAATCTCGTACTGATGTCGAGCCTTACGGTTCTCGGTTACCATTTTGTGAGTTGGGGCGTTCGTCGCCTTCGCTTCGGCAGCTTTGCCTTCTTTCTTTTTAG
>CAITIF010000930.1 GCA_903892365.1 uncultured Pirellula sp.
CACTTGAGCCAGCGTATTGCCGTTCACATCGCAGATCGCCGCAACATTAACGCCTCCGTCTTTCGAAAGTTCCTCCAGATTCGCTCCACCTCGCCCACCCACACCGACAAAAGCAAGATTCAAACGATCGTTTGGTGACTTCGCTTTCAGGGAAGGGGACGCCACCGCCGTCCCGCCGACGACTGCTGCTAAACCTTGAAGAAAAGGACGACGCTGCAGATGTTTGGAATGATGCATGAGGACCTGTGCTTGGGGAGGGGAGAAAGGAACGGACAGGAAGGGCGAAGGGGTACATTTTAACTCATTCCCAATCATAATGTATCCGATGGGAGCTAATTGTTACTCATGCCGATTTCCGTTTCGAAACTGCGATTCCCTCCAAACTTGAACTATTTGGAGCAATTCACCGTCGAACAACGCATGGTGACAGCTAGCCGATCGGCACCCAAGTAGTTGATTGTTTCTGTTTAGTGGTGGCGATGTGCATCGAAACCGGGTTAAAGCGCCGCAACGTATAGCCCTTGCATGTCTTTTTCCGAAGTGACACGCGGATTGAAGGTCGCAGTCCATTGTTTCTGAGCGGATGCGGCTAACGAGCCAATGGTTGATTTCAGAGCTATCGCATCATCAGCTAAATGTGTCGGCCATTGTGGAAGTTGGCTTAAGGAGGTCGCTAGCCCAGCTCGGGAAAGCCAGCATTGAAACAAAGAAGCGATTCGGGCTCCCGCCGAGAGCTCGTTATGAGCTTGGTCCGGAACCTTCGCAACTTGGTCTGGTGCGAGTAATTGAAGAAGTTCAGCATATCTGGCTTCGACTTCCAGACTGTTGAATCGAACAACATGCGGCATCATCATCCCCACTGCTTGCCCGTGAGGTACTCCGAAAGTGGCTGTAAGTGGATTCGCTAGAGCATGAGCGGCACCGAGCATGGAGGCTTCGATGGCCATGCCAGCAAAGCAAGCTCCCAACTGCATTTCACCTCTTGATTCGAGATCTCCAGGGTTTTCGAGAACTCTCGTAAATGCATTCGAGAGGAGACGCCATGCCTCGCGCGAGAAACACGCCGACATGGGATTGGCTCGGTTGCATACGTAGGTTTCTAGTGCATGGGTGAGGGCATCAATACCGGTCAACGCCGTGACCATAGAAGGTTGAGTCACTGTTAAGGCTGGGTCGAGTATTGCAATTCGGCATGCTGCTTTAGGA
Source organism: uncultured Pirellula sp. (assembly GCA_903892365.1). Taxonomy (GTDB): domain Bacteria; phylum Planctomycetota; class Planctomycetia; order Pirellulales; family Pirellulaceae; genus JBKCUI01. The sequence continues at coordinate 1,207 of CAITIF010000930.1, forward strand.
TCGCCACACGCCATCTTGACATGGGTTTCGGCATCGCTAATCAAAGCAAAAGACTGAGTTTCGCTGCCCGTGCCCGAAGTGGTCGGAACTGCAATCATCGGCAGCATTACCGAGGTCGCTTTTCCTACTCCCCAGTAATCGCGCATTTGTCCGCCACAAGAATAAACGAAGTTGATTCCTTTTGCACAATCCATGCTGGAACCTCCCCCCAGTCCCACGATGAGATCGGGCTGGAAAGCTTTTGCTACACGCAGGCCTTGCTCGACATGAGCCGTGGTAGGGTTCTCTTTCAGGTCGTGAAATCCTAGGACCTCGAAGCCGGAACGCGTAAGACTCGCTCGGCCTTTCTCGAAAATGCCAGCATTCACCACTCCGGGATCACTAACAACCAGAGCACGTCTGCCATGGAACTCCAGGGCCAAGGAACCGAGTCGATCAAGCGTCCCTGCTCCATAGAGAATTTTTGGGCGTAGTTGATAATCGAATTCCTGCATAAGTCTTTTGACTCGGTGTTGTTGGGGCGTAGTGTTTTCGCAATCGGCACAGTTTACCAGTTTTGCGAATTCCGATTGTAGTAGTCGTAGCATGGCCAATTCTTCATATGGATTTTTCCGAGTTTATGCTCCGATAACGAATCATGAATAGCGTTCACGGATGGACCAGCTACGAGACACTCTCTCTCCCGAGAGGCACGAGGCCTGTCTTCCAGTTCTTGGACGAGATCAACATTAACGAAGAATGGCCCTTTTTGTTAGGCCGTTTTGATACGCCAGTGCGTCCCTTGTTCAGGATAGGAGTTCCAGAACTATGAAAATGAGCAAATTTGCGCTAAGTGCAATGATTGCAAGCGCTTGTTTTGCGGGAACGGCCTTCGGTCAGACTAACCGAACAGCTCCTCGCTACTACCCAGCATCCTACTACAGCTACTACCAAGACGGTGCCGCACCAGCGGCGCAAGCACCAGCTCCGATTACTTCCGCTAGCGACGCAAAATCTTCGACAGCTGGCTGCGATAACACACCTGCATGCGACGTTGCAGCTATTTGCGATGGCAAGGGCAGCAGCTGCGATGCCTTGGCAAACTGCGGTTGCGGCGTCTCTAGCTGCGATGGCGGCTGCGATTCCGGATGCGGATCCGCCGGTATTCTCAGTGGTATTTTCGGTGGTGAATGCTGCCTGGGCGAACCATTCAAGTTGGTTCCAGACGGGATTTGCGGAATCAACGTTGGTGGTTGGACCAGTGTTGGCTACCATGACCATGCCAACCCCTTTAGCTTCAACAACTACGACGGACGAGTTCAGCTCGGACAGCAGTGGTTCTACGCTGAGAAGATTGCCGATGGTAGCGAAGGTCTAGGGCTCGGTGGACGTATCGATTATGTCTACGGTACAGATGCTCCTGACACCCAAGCCTTCGGAACAGCCAATGGCAACTGGGACCAATCATGGGACAACGGTAGGGTACCTAACAATAATAATGGCGGATACGGCCACGCAATTCCACAATTGTACGGTGAAGCTGCCATGGGAGATTTGTCC
>CAITIF010000931.1 GCA_903892365.1 uncultured Pirellula sp.
AAGGCATTAATTGTGGATTTCAGATCCGCCATCTACTGTAATCGTCTGCCCTTGGATCAGATCGCTGAGTGGACTTGACAAGAAAAGGACTACATTGGCTACGTCCTCTGCCTCCAGCGTGCGAGTTCCCATCATGGATTTATGGACGCGACCATCAAACATCTGGTCTGCACCTGGCAGCCTTTCCGTCGAATCGGTTCGGACGAGACCCGCTTTGACAACATTCACATTGACCCCGAGCCCCCCAAGTTCCAAGGTCAGGTGACGAGCAATGCTTTCTAGAGCTGCTTTAGAACCGCCAATCAGCCCGTACATGGGAAGTGCAATATCGGCACCGTGGCTCGATATAGTCACAATCTTGCCTCGGTGCGGTCGATTCACCAGCAAGTGTTTACTGGCTCGAGCCAGGTAAATCAGCGACATTACGTTGGTCGCCATCGCATGTTCGAAGTGCTTCGCCTTGGAATCCAGCAATTGACGGAAACCGCCCGTTGCGGCGTTGCTCACGATGATGTCCAGCTGACCGATTTCACGATCAACAAAGGAAACCATCTCATCGACATCATCCTCCTGACTAACATCGGCTTTGATTATCCATACGCGTCTTCCCATGGCCTTGATGGCACGTGCTGTCTCCAGTGCAGCTCCACGGCTGGTAACGTAATTCAAGACGATGTCCGCGCCAGACTGCGCCAGCTTTATTGCCGTGGCTCTTCCGATTCCACGTGAACCACCTGTTACTAACGCGACTCGATTCGTGATGTTGATCATGACTACCCTAAATTATGTGAAACAAGTGTGGCTTGGAATCCTCGTAGCAGGGCAACGCAACCACCTGCTTGATCTCGAATTTCTATGTCGAAGATTGCTTTCGACTTTTCAAATGTCTTTAGTTCGATGGAAGCGAAAAGCTGTTCGCCAACCTTGCATTCACCGACGATCGTCATTGAATCTACCCCCAGCGGAATTGCCGCCAACGATGGGTCTCGAACCCATGCCATGATTCCGCACGCGAAAAGTGAGCTGTCGATAACTCCCATGGGAGAAATCCAAGATCCTTCGCGTGCTCCACCGAGCTCTTCGTTGGACTTGACGTGCAATCGTGCCACCATCCCGCCTTCAACGTACTGAACTTGACTCAGGCACCGAAAGGCAGGGCCGTGATGAATAATCATTTCAGGACCAGGGTACTCTACCCCGTACCAAACGATTCCGTCATCCGCTACGACCTTGCTTCGGCATTCAGTCTCAGCGGATGCATTCAAAACAGCCTTTGCGATGACTCGGCTGTCATCCATTAATTTGCCCTTCGAGTCGACAAACGAGTAGACCAACTTCGCATCGAAACCAACGTCCATTTTCCTGATCTGAACTCGGACATTCTTTGGTTCATCATCAAGGAACTTCAATCCGTTGACAATCTGCAACTGTTCTACGGAAGTCTTTGTCCCGCGTGGGACAAGTTCGCAAGCGGCAGCCACTTGCAAAAAAATCTCGGCGATAGCGACCATCGGCAACAAGGGACGCCGGCGGAACAAATGCTGCGACAAAAAGGGATCATTCTTGGGTGCTAACCCAATTTGGTATTCAATGATGTCGCTTTGGCCTTCGTTTACCAACCGCTTTGGAGAAAAGCTCCACGATATATTTTCCGAAACGTTCTTCTCTGTGATTGCTAAGAGTCGAGCCGATACTTCTGGTCGATCTTGTCTGTACCATTGCATCCAAGCCTCGACAGCCGACGGAAGTTCTGTTCCATCTTGAAGAGGCATTGCGTCGCTTAAAACCGTGAAGTTTGTAAGTTGATCAGGCCGAGTCAATTCCATGAGGCTCGCGACTAATAAAACTTGCTGCGAAGCTTCCAGTGTCGTGTCGTTCACGAAACAAACTTCACGAATGCAATCGCCGCATTCTTTTCGAATTGTGCTCACCTGGCGCTGCAGTCGACTCAACCGGTCTGTAGTGCTCGATGGATCGTTGGCACTTAGATCTTCGGAGCGAATCTCCAAGGTCTTGATTTCAAGATCTCTCCCGACAAAGCTTGGCTCCATGGACTGTCGACGCGGTGTCTCCGAGGAAACACGAACCAACAAGCCAACCGGCTTGGCGTCACTGGAGAGCGTATTCAATTCCGATTGGCGAGTCCAAGACGGACTACCCAAATTCTTTTGGATTCGATACCTGCCCTGGCGGTTGTGGGAAACAAGATTCGAACCGTCAGCGTTCATGGCCTCACGGATCAAACAGCTTGCTCTTTCGGACACGGACATATCCGTCGCAAGGTCCACCACTTTCATTTCACTGGATCGGCCAGGAACGGCCTCTTGAATAGCCAGGTGAAGCAAGCTGTTGGGGTTCTTGAACCCTTGACCGTTTGCTTGAAACCCAGACAGATTTGCCGCGACAACAACTCGCACAGTCGAAGAATCCGACGCAGACACTCGCGATGACGCCAACCATGCACGGAATGACTGGCTTCGTCTTACGGCTCGAAGATGATGCTGCCACCCTCGCGACATTTGATTTTCTGAATCAAGTTCACTTAAAAAGAAAAGGGTTGTATGCCCCGACTTAGCGATCGGAATCAGC
>CAITIF010000932.1 GCA_903892365.1 uncultured Pirellula sp.
GGCGATATTGAGGGCGTCCGCGATGTTCGAATGATCGAGCTTTGGCTTGGTGACCCCGATGATCGCTACGGCGTGATAACCATTCGAAAAGGCGACGACCTGTTTGAGTGGGCACAGGCGAAAAACAAGAATATTCGCATCGAGAGGCGTTTGATTTCCGCAACGTTCAAGATGGAGCTTGAGGGACGCAAGACCGAATTGGCGATCACAGTTCGTCCTCCTAATGTTGCCATCTACAGCCGTGGTCGAGTGTCGTCGACCATCGAAGCTTGGCTTACCCAGCGTGGATTCATCATCTCGAAGCAATTGCCGAGGAGGACTCGCCATGTGCCAGCCCTGGCAAGCACTTGAGCAGCTAAACGATGTGGCGACCTCGCATTTGAGCTGGCGGCTGATGCTCGGCGACGCATTTGATGAGCACTGTAATCTCCTCGTGCCGATCAAAGACCTCGCTGCGGCGCTGCCTGTTCCAGGTCGTCCGTACGAGTGGCTGGAAATTGTCGAGGTCGAGGATGGTGTCTTCGAAGGCTACAACGAGAAGACGGAGGAGTACGTTCCGGTCGATCGACGCGACATCGTTTGCTACGAGTTCAGCTTTGGCAAGCTGGCCGCAGAGCTGGCTTCGCTAGTTGGGTATGACATGGCATTCGAACGTCTCGGAGGCCCGATGTATCGATACAGGCTGGGTCACTACGGGAATCCCAATGGATCTGGCTTCTCATTGTTCCTGGCCAAAGTAAGCGATCCTCGCCGGCTTGATTGGTGCATTGATGCGTTCTTGGCAGAGTTTCAGCGACCATTCGTTTTGTTTCTCACATCCAAACGGATGTTGAGTAGTCGCAACGAGACTATGTTGGACTCGAGAGGATCTCTCGTGGTTCCGCTCGATCAATCGTTGTTGTTCAGCGATGATGGCGAGTGGTGCCTGTCCCCATGGACACGTCAGCAATTGGTTGCTTTCCGCGATCGACTGATGCCACCAGCGAAAACCGTGACTGGTCGATTCCCAACTCCAAGCGGTAGCCGCTGGAGCGATGTGGAGATGCGTTTCAGCGACACTGAGAAGATCAGCGTGGTCATCCGCGACCAGCGACAAGTGTTGACCTACTCTCAACTGGGGTTGGTTGATTCACGAAGTGGTAAACCCAGCAAGCAGTGGGAGCTACTTCTTAAGTTTGCGAGAGAACATGGCATGATGACCTGGCTCTCTCCTGACGCCTGCCGAAAGAATCGTAAGCAGCGAGAATTGCTTAACAAGTCGCTTCAACAGTTCTTTGACATCGAGGGCGAGCCGATCGAGCTTACCGACGATAGAAAGGGCTGGAGATGCGTTTTTAAATTGCATCCCGAGGACTGGGAGCACGCGTTCTCTTCAGCGAATCAACCAAATCGTCAACAAGACGAATGGTGAAATCGTCGCTGCGCCGGCTGCCATAAACAGAACTAAACAACCGCGAGTCGTTCTGTTGTAAACGCGGTTGTAGGCGGCCTTGCGGGGATTGGTTAGCCATCCCCAGCCTCTCGGCGCTTTGAGTCCCATGCGATGCCGAATCGCTCTCTTTACGGACGTGCGCGCCGCAATTCTTTTCTTCAGCGATGGATTGCGAAATCCGAACTTCACGCGGTTGCCTCCCCCTTCTCAACTGGGAATTTTGGGAATTTCCCAAAACCCTACTACTGGAATTTTATCAAATTTCTCACTGCGTTTAGCCCGTAAATTCCAGGGTTTCCTGTGGCGACGAATGGGAATTTTCTTCTTTCCCAGGCCGTTTTGGGAATTTTCGCCAGTAGCGGACGACAGGTCTGATTCACATCAGGAAACAGCCCGCGAATGAGCGGGCGGGCCTCACAGGCTTTAACTCTCGGACCTGTCGCCTGTGGGGCCTCAACCAGGAGGTCCGTCCGTGTCAGACAACCATTCTATCAATCTCGCCGATGACAATTTCGTTCGCAGTGTCATCAATCGTCAAGTTGGAAAGCTGATCGCCAAGTCCGACTTCACCCAGCAGGATCGTAGTGATCTGGTCCAGGAGGTCTACGTCCGAGCGACGAAGAGCCTTCGACTCTACGACCCATCAGTTGGCCATCTCTATCCGTACGTCTGCACCGTGGTGCAACGTCACCTGGCCAACGTGGTTCGCGATCGCTCGGTATCAAAACGCGCGACCGCCGGCCGCGTCAGTCTCAGCAAGAGCGTCCGTGGTGATGACGGCGGTCAGGTCGAAATGTCCCAGACCTTACACCACCAAGATCAAGACCGACGGTTGGGACGTGAGCGTCGCCTTGGCGAGGAAGAGCTCAACGACCTTCGCATGGATTTGGCAACGTTCATATCGAAGCTACCGGAGAAATACCAAGACATTCTCCGTCGCCGCCAAAACCAGTCGATCACCGAGATTTCTCGCGACCTCGGCATCCCTCGCACCACGCTCAACGACTGGATGTTGCAGATCCGCAAGCTCTTTGAAGAAGCGGGATTTGACAGATATCTGGAATCGTAACCGTCAACTCAACCGGGTACCGGGTATTCCAACAGATAGAGAGAGCAAGTTTCAGCCAACACAAGTCACCAGCAGTAGAAGGACATCAGTTAATGAGCGCACCCGCCATGAATATCGAACAACGAGTCACCGTCTCGCTCGCCTTGCAGCGATACCTGCGAGCCGTTGAACGCTTCGAAGCCGCTTCCAACGAGTTCAACGATTCCTGCCAGACCATTCGTGAGGCACTTCCTTGTGAGAGCCGATTCGTCGCCAACATATCGCACCAGCACTATCTGGTGACCAGCGATCGCGAAGGCAACTTCGAGGTCGAACAAGTCGACACGGTTTGATTCGAAGCCTGTCATCCCCACTTCGACCTACTCGCTGAAAGATCCGCTGACCATGTCATCGCGACTACTACCCAATGAACCCGGTGATCGGAAATGCCTGAAGTGCAACGAAATGTTTCGTTCCAAGAGTGCAGCTAATCGCATTTGCAAGAAGTGCTCGCAGATCAATGCGTCGCTGAAAGTTAGTGAAGCTCAGCTCGCTCGAGAACGAGGCGCGAAACGCCTCAACGGCAATCTGATCGAAGAACAAGACACCTACGAGATGAACTTCTCGTAAGCCGCAAGAAACCAAAGAAAACGCACCCAATTTCAGTTCGAAAGTCTTATGTCTCAAGCAACCCTAACCCCTGAAACGAGCGACAAGAGCGTGCTGACCTACTCGGCACTCAACACGTTCCGCAATTGTCCTCGCAAATACAAACATCGTTACGTCGATAATCTGCGTCCACGGATGAAGGTTGAATCCCTGTCGTTCGGCAGCGTCATCCACAGTGCCATCGAGATTTGGTATCGCTCGGTTGACGATGCCAATCGGTTTTGGATTGTGCTGGATTTCATCGATCGAAGCTTCCCAGAACGAACGACCGACGAGAACCAGCAAGCAAACTGGCACTTGGCTCGTGCCATTATGACTGGCTACGCCTCGCGATATGCCACCGAGGACTTCACGATCATCGAGATCGAGAAGTCATTCACTGGGAACATTCGCAACCCTGACACTGGCCGCTGCAGCCAAACGTTTGTGATGGCCGGCAAGGCCGACGCGATCGTTCAGCGAGCCGATGGCATGTACCTGCTCGAGCATAAGACCGCCGCTTCGATCGATTCCAACTATCTCGACAAGCTGTGGACCGATACGCAGATCGCGTTGTACTGCTATTACCTGCGTGAACTTGGCTATCCGATCGTTGGCGTGATCTACAACGTGCTGCTCAAGAGCCGCCTCAAGCAAAGCAAAGGCGAAACGCAGGAAGAGTACGAAGCACGCCACGCGGAACTCGCCGCCAAGAACAAGAGTGGTAAGTCAACGGCCAAGCGCCAGATGCCTGAAACCAACGAAGAGTTTCAAGGTCGGCTGGCAGCCTGGTACGCCAAACCTGAAGCGTTCCATCGCGAGTTCATTTATCTCTCCGAAGACCGTCTTGCCATGCTGCAAGACGAGGTCTGGGAGATCACCCAGCAATACCTCGACGCCCGACGTCGCGGCAAATGGCTACTCAACACATCGAGCTGCTTCTCGTACCAGCGACCCTGCGA
>CAITIF010000933.1 GCA_903892365.1 uncultured Pirellula sp.
ACTTCTCTTCCATTTTGTGTTCACGCAACAGTCGAACGCACTGGATGATCTCCGAAGTTGTCAGCCCGAATTTCGCCGAATCACCGCCCGAGCTCGCCCATTTCCCAGACCCACGTGTGTATAACTTGGCTCGCAGACCGATAAAGGGGCAGACCCCCACGTCCGAAGCCACCCGAAGCAGCATCTTCAATTCGTTCAGCTTCTCGACCACCACCACCACGCGTTTTCCAGCTTGCACCGCTAGCGACGCGAGTCGACAAAATGCTTCGTCCTTGAACCCATTGCATATCAGTAGCGAGTCAGGTGTTTGATCCTGAGCAACTGCCGCATACAGTTCGGCTTTCGATCCGCATTCCAAGCCGACGCGGCATCGGTCGCTTTCTTTAAGAAACTCTTCCACAACCTCGCGTCGCGGATTGACCTTCATTGGGAAAACAGGGTAATGCTTTCCTTTATAGTCAAACTGCGATATTGCATCGCTGTACGCCCCCGTCAAAATTCGTAGTTGGTTCGTCAGGATCTGTGGAAATCTTAGGATGACTGGCAATTGGACTTTTTTGTCCCGAACGAGGTGGTCCACCAACTGCTTTAAATCCACAAACCGCGGATCATTTGCAGAAGGACGGGCGATCACATTTCCTCGATGATTTACATCAAAGTAGCCAGCTGACCAGTTCTCAATCCCGTAGGTTGCATGAATCCGCTGAATTGTTTCCTCATTCATTGGGCGATAACTTTCATTGCGAGGATCGCGCAGCCAAACCACGCAGGCTGCCAAGTGTCATGGAATCGAGTTGGCGAGCGGAAGAGCTGCCAATTACAGGAGAAATTCTAACGCGACCTGCCAGATGGAACAGTCGCCATTCGTAGAATCAAGGCTTATGTCGCTCGACTAAACGACGCAGTGCTCAAGGATTTCTGCACCCGAAGCCAGATAACCCGTGTAAAACGAGCCAAACTGCCCAAAGCGTGCGCTCGCTGACTCGTATCGCATCGTGTAGACGATCTCCTTGAGATACTGGGGATTCTTGGCCCACAGGGTCACTCCCCATTCCCAGTCGTCTAACCCAACCGATGCAGTTACCAACTGAGTCACTCGGCCCGCAAAAGCCATTCCGCTTTGTGCGTGCTCTGCCATCATCTCGGTTCTCGCTGAAAAAGGTTGCAAGAACCAGTTCGCTCCGACATTTCGTGCCTTATTCATTGGATAAAAGCACATCGCTGGCCAGTTTGGGAATTCTGGAGCAATCCGCTGAGCGAACATCGAAGGGAGCCGTTTTTCATAAGAGGCCACTTTGGCCTGAAAGGTCGCAGAGGTCGGGTCTTCCCCCGTCCGAATCAGTTTGGCTGCGTACTGTTCTTTGTTCGGAAGATATTCGCTGATCTCCGACATCGAAACAAAGGAATACACAGGCTCAATCGCGGCTCCCAATTTACTGCCCATCATCCGCTGGTGAATGCGGTCCACTTTCAGCGGATTCAAATCCATCATGATGGTCGCAAAATCGGCTTTGTGCCCGCTAATGATAAACGATTGAATTCGCTCCGTTCGGTCCGACGCATTCGGACTGATGGCTGCGAGAAAATCCGATTTTGCATGGTGCACAAAATCATGTCCCATGCTTGCCAAAACGTCCCGCTTCCAGCGATAGAAGTAATGCCCGCAATGAAGACCTTGGATCGGGACAAGGGAAGGTTCGGGAATGGCTGCGGCGGAACTGTGGGTATGGCTCATAATGGATAGATCGCGTGGTGTTATGGACGAGACATGCTTATTGTGCGGTCCAAGGGGCTGACTTGTAAGGCCAAACGCCCCTTGTTGTTGTCCTTCTACGGTACTACTTTTGCGGTTCAGGTAAAACCGTTAACATCACATTACGGAATCGAACTTCGGTTGCACCTCCAGAATGAACTTGAAGCGCGATGATACCTCTTTTAGCCCCCTTGGGGTCGTCAAGCTCAACGCAAGGCTGGCCGTTAATTGAAGTCTGAATCTTCGAACCAACCGCTCGAATTTCATAGCGATTCCACTCGCCTTCTTTTACTAATTGTTCCGAGGACTTGTCCCATAGCAAACCGCGCCCTTCTTCCTCGTACAGCTTACCCCACCAGCCAGGCCCTACGTCGGCTTGGTAACCCATGACGCCCTCTTTGGTCTTTTGGCTTCGGAACTGAATGCCGCTGTTGCCCTCGTTTCCAACCAACAAAACATCGAGCGATAGCTGAAAATCCTGGACTGCAAAATTGCTTATCAAGAACGCGTTGTGCTCAAGTCCTTCCGACTTTCCGACGATTTCACCTGCCTGGACCGTCCAAAGTCCAGCATCGCCGGACCATTGCGAAAGGTCTTTGCCGTTATAAAAATCAGAAACGTTATCGGCAGTTGCCAAGATAGGATACTGGCGATCGGCCCCCAAGTAAGCAACCAGGGAACGGATCTCAAGAGCGGAAAACGGTCGCAACTGGTCTTCCGGCATCATGGACTTCTCACTCAATTTGCGATCTTCGATCTCGCTTAAGGGGATCGTCTCCAATCCGTTGGTGGTTTGGATCGTGATCGAATCAGCGTTCTCTTCCTTGAGCAATCCAGAGACCAGTCGGCCTTCGGTTTGCACCAGCGTAGGCTGATACTCTTTGGCCATGACGGCACTCGGATCAATGATATTGCTCAACAAATAGTCCAGGTTGCTTCGATTCGAACCCGTCAATTCAGGACCGATTCGGCCACCAGCGTCGAATAAAATGTGACACTGTTGGCAAGTCTTGGCGAAAACGGCTCGGCCGAGCGAGACATCTGGCTTTGGTCCCTGCTTATCCAAGATAAGGGACTTGTAGTCCTCTATCATTTTGGCTTTGTCCGCCGTTGTTTCGCTGACCATCCCCCAAGTTTTTTGCAACAATGAGTTGATTTGCGGGTCCTTCAGATTGCCCATTTGGCGGACTAGATCGGCACTTAGATCGGTAGCCATAACAGCTTTGCTTTCCACCGCTTTTAACATGGCTAACGCATACTCTTTCCGCGAGGCCAAAGTGTCGAGTGCAATTCGCTTGTCGCTAGCAGACAAAGTTGCATACACCTCTAACACCTTCTTGGGGGTGTCTGCCGAAGCGTATTGTGCCAACCCTGCGAGCGCAGCCGTACGAAGATCATTGTCTTGGAGCAAGCTAAACAGTACCTCCGGTAACATCGGGTCTTTCGCACCTATCAAGGAACTTAAAGCGACTTTCCGGCTTTCGATACTTTGCTGTTTCGATTGCAAAAGCCCCCGCACACGTTGAAACGCCTCTGGGCTTCCAAAGGTTACGCCTAATGCATCTGCTTGTTGAGCAACAGACAGCGATGCTTTTTGTAGCTTTTGGTAAACGTCTAACCATTGCTTCGGTGGCGTTGCTTGTCGTTTCCCTTTCAAGCTGGAACGTATTGCGTCTAAAAACGCGATTTGCTCCGCTTCGGATTTGGCAAGCCCCAGCCCGACCATCAACGATTCAACCGCCTGATCCCCCGATGTCGAACCAATACGCTTTAGCATATACCCGCGAAGCAAAGGCATGGATTCCGAGGCGTTAAGAACCAACGCCATCGCACGCTTAGAATCGACTTCCGCCAAAGGTTCCGCCGCATACCAAATCATCAACGGCAAGTTATGGTCTGCAGCGTCTTCCCCGTGAGCAGCAAGAGCTTCTACCAAATCCCAGCGTTCTTCCAAAGGAAGACGCTGAGCCGCAGATGCAAGATACAATCGCACAACGGGCGATTTGTCCGACTTTGCGAGTTCAGCTAATCGCTTGGGCTGGACGCATGCCGGTCGAGTTTTGGCTTGGAACCCAAGTTGAATCGCCCACGCTCGGACGTATTCGCTTGGGTCCTTCACAAGCATTTCCAAGGTGGCTTCGTCCAACTCATTCGTACACGACAGCGCCCAAGCTGCTCTCAATCGTGTCGTTTCTTCGTTGGTAACTTTCAAAAAGGACTTCAAAACATCGACAGCCTTTCGATCGATCTTTCGTACGGCAGCTCGTTCTTGCAGAAGCCGACGGCTGTGTCTTACGAACCAGTCGTTTCGGTGCGACATTTTGTTGGCAAGATCGACGTCCGATGCTTTGGTAAGATCTACCGACTCTGGCTTTTTGTTGCCGTAGACAATTTTGTAGATGCGACCATTGCTGCGATCGTGCTTGCCTGGATCGGTCAAGTGACAGGCTTGCATGTCGTACCAATCGATCATCCAAGCTTGTCCATCCGGGCCATATCGCAAATTCAAAATCTGCGAAGCCTTGTCTCCTGTCAGCAGAAAATCGGGAGAATAGCTACCTGTGTAACCAGAATTCTTGGCCTTCAAAACATCGACATTCAGTCGTTGACCATGAATGTTGTTCATGAACAACTGATTGCGATACGATTGCGGCCAAGCGTCACCAAGATAGATCATCGCACCTGCGTGAGCATGTCCGCCACCCGCTGAATCGGATTTCCCATTTCCTGCATGTGGATTGGCACCAACATAATGCCGATGCTCTGCGATGGTCTTGATATCATCGTAGGTAAAGGGGTTGAAGTGGTTTCCTGCTTGGCGTTCGTAACGTCCACCGTCGATGATGTGGTACAGGTGAGGTATCACGCAAGCCGTGATAAATGCTTGACCTTGATCGTTAAAATCGACACCCCACGGATTGCTGGTCCCGTGCGCGAATACCTCGAAGACATGCCGGGTCGGATGATAACGCCAAACGCCAGCGTTGATCGGCTTGCGATCCTGGTCCGCTGCACCAGGCTTACCCACGTTCGAATGAGTGAAGACGCCGTGGCAACCATAAAGCCAACCATCAGGCCCCCAAATGAACGCATTCAATGTTTCATGAGTATCTTGCAGCCCCCATCCATCCAATAGAATCTCAGGCTTGCCATCAGCTTGGTCGTCCCCATCCCGGTCTGGAATGAACATCAGATACGGCGCTGCCCCAACCCAAGCCCCGCCAAACCCTACTTCCAGACCGCTCACAAGATTCAATCCTTCCGCGAACACCTTGCGTTTGTCGAGCGTGCCATCCAGGTCTGAATCTTCGAAGATCAGAATGCGATCGCGTCCGGTACCTTCGGCCGCACGTCGCGGATACTCATAGGCTTCGGCAACCCACACTCTGCCGCGGTCGTCCAATGCCATTGCGATTGGCTGCAATACATCGGGTTCTGCTGCACTAGCAATAACGCGGAACCCATCGGGAACGACCATGGCTTTGGCTGCTTCCTGTGCGGTTAACCCCTCGAACGGATATTCATCGACCACCAAAGGAGTCTCCGACAAGGAAGCTGCAGCTGGTGCAACATCATGCAACAAGAACGCATCAAAGTTAAGGTGGCCCCAGCCCCCGGAAGCCTCGTCCACAAGCTTCACAAAACACTCTTTGCCTTGAACCGAAGCAAGATCCACGACCACCAAACGCATGTTTTCCGTAACTCGCCCAGTAGCTCGGTGAATCACTTTGTTCGATGCTGCTTCCACCAACTCAACGCGGACCTCATTGCTATTGCCCCCGCCGCCCACAAGAAATGATGCAAATGGCTTATCGACTACGAAAGGTTTTGAAATCAGAGTGCCTTGAACTTCGTCACCTAGCTTTTCATAGCTACCAACCCAGTACTTGCCTTCGTGCTGGCTTGCCATATCTGCCCGACGCAACGCCACGGAATCACCCTCGACGGGCTGCTGCTGAAAGGCTCGGCCAGTTGCTGTCCAATCCTCGAGTGAGCCCTTTTCGAAATTCATATTGAGAGTCTGTCCCTCTTTTGTCTTCGGGAGAATGCCAGTTGGCAAACCCAGGCGAAGTACGTCGATGCCGACCATGAAACCAGGGGCCGCTTTCGGGTTTTTTCCTGTCAACAGAACGGATAGCGTATGGTTGCCTGCGGAAAAAGAATGCGAGCCCATCTTCAGCATGCCTGTTGAGACAACAGATGGCTCATTGAATAAATCGATAGGGTTTCCAAGCTTCGTGTCATCGATCGTCAGCTGCACAATTCCATAGTCAACGGCCTTGGTCAACGCAATCAATACTTCATAAGTCCCCGCTTGCTTTACATTCAATTCAAGATCCAGTTGCGAGCCGACTTTGCCGCCCGTCCACCAAAGCTGAGAATCGCCGCTCCATCGGTCTGCGGCAAACCCGCTCATGTTTTGCTCGGCCGCAGTTCCATCCGAAACACGCACGACGCGAAGCCCCTCTCCTTCGAAGACCAGAGAGTTGGTCGACGCTTCCGCTTCGGGCTCAAGTTTTACCGGTTGTGCGGCCAGCCAATCCTGTTGGCTACATGGCCGACGCTCATGAATCAGAACATTCGCCCCCTTCATGCCACCAGTGATGATATCGTTCAGTCCGTCTTGATTGAGATCGGCTAATCCAATCTGTCGACCTATCCCGCAGTCGGCTGCAATTTGATGCGGCACCCAATCTATCCCGGACTCACTCCTTACCAATCGAAACCAATAAACGACAGCACCAGCGTCCCACATGGGGCTTGCTTTGTGATGCGAATAAAAAGTTTTGCCCGTTACGATATCCTTGAGTCCATCCCCGTCGATATCTTCAAGCTGAACAGAATGCAGCTCGCTAAAGACCACGCCGTAAGGATTGTTCGCTGGCTTCGAGCCCATAATATCATGGCGAATAAATCGAGCCTCTCCCTCTTCTTTTATTTGCTCAAACCAAGCTAAACCGAAATCGTGAGCCGCAAGGCTAGTGATCACATCACTATCGCCATCTGCATCCACATCGTAGGCAAACATCTCAGCCCCACCATATGCATTGGTAAAGGGGACAGAATGAGCGATCCAGGGCTTGTTTGCTGACAACTTGGCGGGCTGCTCCAACCAACCGTTTGCATGAATGATATCCAAGCGGCCGTCGCTATTGATATCACCAACCCCCAACCCATGTCCAAATCGTTTGTCGGCAAGTTGAGCCGAAACAGCGACAAACTTCCAAGGCTCCAAAGGGCGGTCCCAGTTGACTTCTGCGTAACCGAAAAAACCATCTCGAGTCAGAACCAATTCTGGCCGATCATCGCCAACCAGCTGCAACCATTGAGGCGACTCATTAGAAACCCAATCGAAGACTTGCTTCTTGGGCCAAACATCGATTTCTCTAGGCTTGCCAGGGTTTTGGTAAACATAAGCGGGGGTGCCTGGGAAGCCTACGGTTAAAACATCCTTCCAACCATCGTTGTCAAAATCGTATGCCCAAGCAAAAAAATGGTCTGCGTATCCTTCTCGATTTTGAAGTACCGCAGGATAGATATTGAACTTCTGTTCGAAAGTAGGACCAGCATACCAATGGGGGCCGTAAACAAAATCATGATGACCGTCTCGATCGATGTCGCCCGATCCTGCCCCCTCCGAGTAGTATTCGGTTGAGATTGTTCTGCCGGAGAACGTATCGAGCTGATACACGGTGGGCGAACTGGACTCATCCGAGAACGTTTTGCCGCCATGCAGAAGCATCAGACCAAGGCAACAAACGAAGGGGCGGAGCAGAGGAAGGAATAGCATCGTGAAGGTCTCAAGGAGTTTGATAGGCGGGGACGACGTCCGCTATTGTACTCGCTTGCAGAAATCTCGTGTACCGCCAGTCGATCTACGATCGTGTTCGAAACAATGTCGAGCCGCAACGCCGTGAGATGGTGTGGCGCAGTGCATTAGCTCATGAACCGCTTTGTTTTTGTGCTTGATTCTGAGCTTCAATGTTTCGAGCCATTCTTTCTTGTGCATTGGCTCGGAGATTCCAGTCATTGGATTCATGTGCACGTTCGCGATAGATGCTTGCAAGGAGACGGTGCGTTTCCGCTTCAGCCGGAAATTCCTTTTGGAGCTTTTCGGCTTCGAGCTGCGATTCGCCAAGCGATTTGTAGCGAAACAATAAGGTGGCATATTGGATTCGCTTGGAAAAATCTTTCGAATCGATCTCTAGCTGATCGGCTAGATTCTTGCATTCCAATTTCCCACTTGTTATTTCCGCATGAAGCTTCGACTCTATCGCTGCATCCTCCGTCTTTTCTGACCGGTTCAAACAGGAGATCAGCAAGACGCGAGCTTCCGAGTCTCGGTGGTTTGCCTCGAGCGCTTGTCGTAACAATACGATTGCCTCGCTATAACGCTCGAGACTTTCAAGAATTCCCCCACTGACGAGAT
>CAITIF010000934.1 GCA_903892365.1 uncultured Pirellula sp.
ATTACGGTCACTCACGAGCAATCCAACTAGATTTGGCACCACGCGATTTATGAATCCCCCGCTTCCCCCCGTATTGTTGAGCGGCTTTGCAGACGAAGCAGCCAACAACAAAACCATCGAGCAGCAGTTCTGCGCCTTTGCCGCTCTTGGGCTTCGTTACTACACCATTCGGTTTATGGATGCCGGTGACGGTATCCAAAACGTGATGTTGCTTTCTACGGAATCCATCGATCGCGTTCTGAAGTTGCAGGGTGAATACGGACTTCAGGTATCTTCGATCGGGTCACCGATCGGCAAAGTCAAACTCTTGGATGTCGAGGACGGGACAGCGAATCGCTACATCCCATTTCAAGACTATCTTCAACGAGATGTTCGGCGAGCTTGTGAATTGGCAAATACGTTTGGCACCAAACTTATTCGCGGGTTTTCCTTCTACCATCCGAAAGGTACCAACCCAGAACTGCACCTGAGTCAAGCGATTGATCAGCTGGGTCAGATCGCTCGCGTTTGTGATCAGCACGGATTAACGTTTGGTCTAGAAGTCGAAGCGAATTTGATCGGCCAGACCGGTAAGTTACTTCAGAAAATTCACGAAGGGGTGTCCGACCCAGCAATGCTTTTGATCTTCGATGGTGCGAACTTGGTTTGTCAAGGAATGACGACAGAGCAAACGTACGAAGAATACCAAGCGATGAAGAATGGGCTTGGATGGCTTCACATTAAGGACTACAAAAAACCGACCGTTCGGTCTTCGCATGTCGACGAAGAATCGCTCAAGAGTTTCGTTCCGGCGGATCAAGGGGATTCAGGGCACGAAGCGATTCTTCGCGATCTCAAGCAAGGCTACATGGATCTACTTGCCAAGCTCGCTCAACGCGGAATTCCAGGTCTGTTCTTAGATTTAGAGCCGCATGTCAAAGGCGGGGGCCAGTTTGGCGGTTTCAGTGGACCGGACGGTTTTGGCATCGCCTTGCGAGGCCTGTGCCGTTTGCTCGACTATGTAGGACTGCCCTACGACTTGAGAACTTTCGATGACATCCGACTGAACGGTTCACAGCACTAGCATGAACGCGACCACGGAACCTAGAAATGCTTGGCGAGCAGAATATCCTTTTGAGTCTCATTTTCTTGAGATGCAAAACGATGTTCGAATGCATTATGTGGATGAGCAACCTGCCAACTCGACATCGCCAAACACGATATTGTGCGTGCATGGCAATCCAACTTGGTCGTTTTACTACCGATCGATTGTCTCTGAATTTCGAGATCAATGCCGCGTTGTCGCGGTCGATCATGTTGGGTGCGGCTTGAGTGATAAGCCGCAACAATACGACTACTGTTTGGCTCAGCATACGAAGAATCTTATTCAGTTGATTGAGACTTTAGACCTGCGCAACATCACTCTTGTGGTTCATGACTGGGGTGGAGCCATCGGTTTGGGGGCGGCGGTTCGGTGCCCGGACCGATTTCGAAACATCGTGATCTTAAATACGGCAGCATTTCCTCCACCATACATTCCCAAACGGATCGCGGCGTGTCGCATTCCGTTGATTGGTTCTTGGATGATCCGTTACGGAAACGCGTTTGCGAGAGCAGCGATTTCGATGGCAATCGATCGGCTGCCGAGACTAAGTCCAGCAGCTAGCGAGGGTTTGTTGGCACCTTACGACACGCCCAAGCATCGAATTGCGATCGATCGATTTGTGCAGGACATTCCACTTTCACCGAACCATCCAACTTGGTCGGTTTTAGAAAAGCTAGAGCAAGATCTCGTAAACTTGCGGCAGTTGCCGATCCACTTCATTTGGGGAATGCGTGATTGGTGTTTTCGTCCGGAGTGCATGGAGCGCCTGCAGGTGGCATTTCCAAACGCGACACGGCTCGAGCTTCACGATGTTGGCCATTATGTCATGGAAGAAGCGCCGTCTGAGGTTAACGCAGAACTGAAGAGATTCGTTGCATAGACGTTCCCGACACAACCATTGCGCCCTTGGCCAATCTTTAGATACTTTAAGATGCTTTGCTTTCTCGGGACTTGGAACTAGGCAATTTCCAAAGACGATGTCCCAAAAAACGATCCTTTAGCGTCGCGAAATCTTACCTAGTAACTAATGCGCATCCGCAGGTTCGCTTCCAGAAAATCACGATCCCATTCCGTGAATCCGAGGCAAGTTTTGGCATCCGCAACAGGGAACATTCCGCTAGAACCGGAGGAGCGATCCGGGCCGGACTCTTAGCATCTTTTAGCATTCCACGAAAGGCCAAATGTCACTGTTTAGCCTTTCTTTTTGTTGGTCTGATTGATTTGCCGAACTAAGAATTTCGTCTTGCCAAAGGGCCTCTATATCGACGACACTAGTGGACTTGGCTTTTGCGGACTTCACTCTTCGGACGGAATAACACTCAATGACAGACTTGGCTCAGCTGGACCCTCCCAAGGCGACCGGATTGATTGTCCATATCCTGCAAGCGATTGCGCTTCTTGAGAAAAAAATTCGCCCCCAGCAATTGCTGATGGCAAGATATTACACAACTCAGGATCAGCCGCGGCTGAAGCGCGGCGAGAGCAACCTGCATTGGGATTTCGAACTGCAAGGGGTCGCTCCTGTACGCGGCCAGTTCAATACCAGCATTGTCATTGAGTTAGATACAACGCAATTGGGGAATTTGATGGACCCCGGCGCGGGCCGTGTTGTTCGTCAGCTGAATGCAAAATGCAGCTGTACCGAGACGATCAAACCTTGCGTTCACCAAATTCATTGCTTGCATTTGATCCGTCGCCAGTTGAGCCAACGCTCCGCCGAAGATGCGATCCAATGGATGGAAAGTTGCATCACCGATGGACGGCACGCGGGCCGCAAGTTGGTGGAATCGTTGAGCTATCTTCGCGATCCGCAAGCGCCACCCGAAACACCACCCGAGGAATTGGAACGCGATCGTTTGATGCGCATCCAATGGCGTCTCTCGTTCTCGAATTCATCGGTCAAGGTCAATGCTCACCTGCAGACAATGCGAAAGAAGGGGGGCTGGAACAAAGGTCGTCACTTGAAAGATGGTTTGGACACCGTCGACGAAGCTGCTTTGGTGCACCCTTCCGATCGATTGCTGATTCTGTTGCTTCAGTCCGCCGAAGAATCGTATCGTGGCCAAACGCCTCGAATCGTTCGCGAATGCTTGAATTTGCTCAAGGACCACCCCCATTTGACTTTGGACGATGATCTACAGACTCCAATTCGAGTCGTGGACAGTCCGCTTGAAGTGCGAGTCGAACAGCAAGACGACATCTACCGTCCCAGCGTCTACCAAGGTGATTACCACATCGATTCGCTTCGCGATCAACCCAACTATTTCATGGGGACGATCAACAATCAAGAAACAATGATGTTGCGGCTGGACCGCGAACAGCGATGTGTCTTTATCAGCAGCATCGACAATCGCATGAAGCGATTGATTGAAGATCTTCACGCAGCTGAACGACGCGAGGCAGTGTTCGATCAGGAATCCGCTGAACAATTTGCAGACTTGGTGGCCGGTGCAGCTGATCCAAAATGGATTCAAATCAATTTACCGGAACGCTTGGCTGGCCCCGAACAACCTTTGGAGCCAGTGATCGAAGTGCATTTGTCCCCCTTTGGCAAAGAAGGTTTGCTGGTTGGACTTCGTGTTGCCTGTGACGCGGTTGCGGAACAACCGGTGCCTGGTCAAGAACCCGACCGATTGCGTGTTGCAACTCCGGCGGGACGATTTCAATTGCTTCGGGCCTTGGAAGAAGAATCGATACGGGCTGATGAAATCTCCGGGGCTTTGGAACTGGGGCAATTGATCTACGAAAGCGCCTACACTTGGATTGCAGAGAATCCAGACATTGCGTTGGATCTGTTGCAACGCATCAAGTCGATGGGCGAATCGGCGCCGACGGTTTGCTGGCCCAAGAGCCAACCGATGAAGATTATCGGCGAAATCACTCCTCAACGTTTACAAGTACGACTGACCAGTCAACGCGACTGGTTTGGAGTCGAAGGGGTTGCGAAGCTGGAAGGGCTTGAGATTCCGTTAGCGGAATTGTTGGCTGCCCTGCGCGGCGGCCGTCGCTTCATTCCGCTAGGAGATGGGCAATTTGCGATGATCTCCGATCAGTTACGTCAGCGGCTTAACAGTATTCAAGATGTTTCCCAATCCGACTCGGGGGCCATTCGCGTATCGCGTGCCGCCACCGCGGTCGTGGAAGAGGCACTTGGCAGCGACATTAGCTACGAATCCGACATGTCATGGCGTGACGCTCTAACAAGACTTGCGTCTGCCAAGAATCTGATCCCTGTCGTTCCAGATACCTTGAATGCCGACCTTCGCGATTACCAAAAAACTGGGTACGCATGGCTTTCGCGATTAGCCCACTGGGGGATTGGCGGTTGCTTGGCGGACGACATGGGTTTGGGAAAGACCGTGC
>CAITIF010000935.1 GCA_903892365.1 uncultured Pirellula sp.
CGTTACGGTTTCCCTGCCAAATACGGTTGTCGCGGCTAGCGCCTGCGGCTCAATTTGAAATGCCGAAAACCACGGGCTCTCGCCCGTGGCTACCACCTGTCGCCATTATCGTGGCTTGGATAACGATTGCGATCTTCGTCGCCAGCGTATGAACGTGAGCAACGTCGCGGCTTGCGCCTGCGGCTCAAGGTTCCCCGTCCCGGTAATCTCCTCGAAATTTTTTTCGAGAAAAGCTCTTGTTACTCAAGGCTACGTGCCGTACTATGTAACCAGTACACCAGTTTGCTAACTCAGAAGAGGGGAAAGCGCGATATGTTCTTTTCGATCGATGAAAGCAATGGCGTGGCGATTTATGAGCAGATTGTTCGGCAAGTCACCTTTGCTATTGCGGATGAAACCCTGAAGGTGGGGCAGATGCTTCCCAGCGTTCGGGCTCTAAGTATTGAACTAGCAATCAATCCAAACACGGTTGCGCGAGCTTATCAGGATTTGCTCGCGGACGGGATTGTGGAAACGTTACGAGGGCGAGGGCTCGTCGTCTGCAGTGGTTCGCTGAAGCGGTGCCGCGACCAGCGTCGCTCGATGATTGCGGAAAGGCTCAAGTCGGCCTTGACGGAAGCTTTGCATGGCGGCTTGGAGGCCGACGATATTCGGGAAATCGTAGACAAGCAACTCAATAAGCTGGATGGCAGTGTTGCCAGAATCAGCGACGCGGGCAATCTCTCCAACCCATCCGAGGTGAAATAATGGCGAACTGTATTTCTGTCAGTGGCTTAGAGATGAAGTTTTCGGGCTGCGATGCGCTGCAGGGTATCGACTTGACGGTACCTCAGGGGTCGGTCTTTGCCTTGCTGGGTGAGAATGGTGCGGGCAAAACAACCCTGATTCGAATCCTGACGGGATTCCAGCAGCCCACAGCCGGTCGAGCCGAAGTGTGTGGCTTGGACCCGCAGCGTGAATCGCTCGAGATCCGGCGGCGTGTGGGCTATGTCTCGGACCAGCCTGCCTTGTACGATTGGATGCGGATTGATGAAATCGGCTGGTTTACCGCCGCCTTTTATGCGGATGGCTTTTTGGATCGGTACAGCGATTCGATATCTCATTTCGATTTGCCTCGCAGTCGCAAAATTCGGAACCTCAGCAAAGGCCAACGAGCGAAAGTAGCTCTCGCGTTGGCGCTAGCTCCCGATCCAGAGCTTCTGATTTTGGACGAACCGACTTCGGGCTTGGACCCGCATGTGCGGCGCGAATTCATGGAAAGCATGGTCGATCGAGCTGTCACGGGTCGAACCGTCTTACTCTCCAGTCATCAGATTGCGGAAGTGGAACGTGTCGCAGATCAAGTTGCGATCCTGCATCAAGGCAAGGTGCGACTGTGCGATTCGATGAGTTCGATCAAGGAGAATGTCTTTGAAGTGACGGTAAGCTTGGAAGATTCTTTGATCGCTCTGCCGCAATTGGATGCGGGGGCCACGGTGCTGTCGGAGCAGACTTCGGGAAGGCAGCGACGCATGATCGTGCAAGGCTTTACCGACGACATGGCAAAGCTCTTGGAATCGCGAGCTGGCGTTCATGGAGTCCGTTCGCGCCCCGCTTCGTTGGAAGAAGTCTTTATCGCAACAACTCGAGGGGTGTCATCGAAGGCCCAGGAGAAGAATGCGGCGGGTCGTTCGGATAGCCCGAAGTCTCCAGCAACATCGCTCGAACTTCTTGCGGGAGGTGACTATGAATCCTAGTGCCATTTGGGAGAACCGGCGGTATCTCGCACCACCTTCACGTTGGAAGATGGTCTGGCAGTTGGTCTGGAAGGAAACACGCCAGCTCGCTCCGTTAATCGGAATGCTTGTGCTGATTTCGATCGGTTTGAATTGCCTTGCCTTCATGATTCGACAAGGTGAATCCTCGGGTAGGTTGCGTTCGGTCGCATTTTTGGGATTGCCGACTTTGTTTGCTGCAGGCGTCGGCGCCATGCTTGTGGGTCAAGAAAGAGAGACAAGGACTTTGCAGTGGATGGCATCACTGCCGGTGCCTGGATCGCTTCAGGCTTGGATCAAATTGTTGATTGGGGCGTTTGGGCTGATCGCGATGTGGGTGATAAGCTTGGCTATAGTCTGTGTCTCAAGTTTCGCCGCCCAAGGGAATTTTGCAGTCACTGGTGACGAGTTTAGCTTTTACCTCGTCCACTCCGTCTTTCTTCTGATCGCAGGGCTCGCATGCGCATGGTATTTTCACAACACCTTAGTGGGGCTGCTTGGATTGGTGGCAGTTACTGTCTTGATCACCTTGGTCGACGCCTGGCTCGCGGATTCTTTCTGGAGTGCGTCTGATGGGATTCGATTGATGGTTCAGGTGGCTTTTTGTGCGTTGGCCCTGGTTGCGCTGCGGGTCACCTCTTATCGAGCTTATCGCCCACAGAGGGTCGTACGGTCCAGGAGTCAAGCTAACGAGACGATGAGCTATTTTGATCAGTCGTTTGGCTATGCGAAAATACTAACGCCCAGGTATGCGTTGCTCTGGCAGTTTTCGAAACAGAATCGATGGACATTGCTTGCGATTACTGCACTTTTTGCCTTCGGGGGCATTCTGTTGGCCTACAATAGCTTTTTCGATTACGGAATACGCGATGGAAACGACGCTAATCCAGTCGCACTCGGGTGTTTCCTCATTGCGTGCTGCGGGCTGGGGGTGATTGTTTTCCAAGGGGATTCATTGCATCAAAGAATTCGATTTTTAGCGGACCGAGGCGTGTCACCGGGCATGGTTTGGTTCAGTAGGCATGCCATCCCGTTTTCACTGTTAATGACCTTTACGATTATCACTGCTGCGATTGGATTCTATTCCATAGTGGGTACTCACGATTCGAGTCAAGATCGGCGAGTCATGCAGTTCGCATTGTTGGGTGTAGCAGCGTATGCATGGGTCATTTATGCCGTTTCGCAATGGGCCAGCCAAGCGCTGCGAAGTGCGATCGTCTCCACCATTGTTTGCCCAATCGTTGCTGTGGTGCCATTTGCCTACGGAGCGTTCGTCGTGTCCGAATGCGAGACACCCATCGTACTGTTGCTGGTCAGCTGTGTGATTCCGTTCATTGCAACCTACAGAACCACGCAACAATGGATGGAGCTACGGGTTTCCAAGAGATTTTGGATTGAACACGGTATTTGGTTGACCATGGCGATTGTGATTCCACTTTTGCCATTCTTCTACAGCTACCTCACCTATCCGACAATTGCTCCCGCTCAACGCGCCAAACTGCAGGCGGATGCAGAACTGTTCCGTAAAAGTTATCCCGCTTCCAACAGGATCAATCCATGGGTGAATCCTGATGAAGTCCCGGCGGACGCTGGAGTTGACATGATGGGTGCTGGCAGCGGCATGATGGCTGCGGAAGGCGAGGGGATGGGTATGATGATAGCGGGGGGGGACGCTGAGAGCGTGGCGGACGTAAGCGTTCCAAGCGCTGACGCAAAACCTGCATCGGCTTGGGATCCACCAAATGGTTTCGCGTCCAATGATCTTGGTTATCTCAATACGACTTCAGGTTTGAATCGGTTGCCGATCGCCGAACGCATGGCCAAACGCGTAGAACACATTGAAACGCAACTGGCTAGCTTCTTTGCTGGAACGTCAATCGAAGAGAGCCAAGAGACGGTGCAGTTGTACAACGATACGACGCTTCTTCGAATGAAGTTGCAGGGGCCTAAGAAAACGGAAGCGGATCAGGATCTGTACCGACGAGCCATGAAGAACATGCTCGCCATCTGCAAAGGAATTCGAAGCACGCCTAGCCTATTTGGGCAACGCACCGCCGACCGTTACGATGCGTGGCTTTTCAACGAACTGAACCAAAAGGAAGCCAAAGACTTTTTGGGCCAGGAACTGCTCTTGGAAGTGGATGGATATTTGCGGGACAAACGTGCTCGCCAAGACATTCGTTACAAGGCCATCGTCCTGGATTGGTTCCGAGCCAAAAATTTTGACTCTCAAGTGGGCCAGATAGGCCGATTCGATTTGGCCAAACCGTTCACTTCCGTTCGCTGGAAGGCAGATCGAGCTATCGATCAAGTCGCGTGGAATCTTACTCAATGTTTGTTTACCCATGATCTAGCCAAACAAGACTCGATCCGTAAGGAAGTAGGGAGATTCTTCATGAATGGTAACTCCCGAGATTCCATCCGATCTCCCAGCGGAAGTTGGTTCGGAAAATGGGAAACACAAATAGATGCACTTAAGCTACCGAAGGAGGCCGTCCAATGAAGGTAATTCAGCAGACAGCGTTAACAAGGCCGAACCATCTTGCGGAGGGAATCATGTCGACAACAAAATCTGGTATTCGAAGCAAGTTGCGCTGGGTCGCTTGGTTATGCTTGATCCCATTCGCAGTCGTGTTGGTCTTTGGAATTTGGCTTGCGAACCGAGAATGGAAGGCATCGCGTTTGTTGCAATCGGAGCTGACGCAACTGAAGGCCCAGGGACAGCCGCTGGACAACGAAGCCTGGGCTGCTTGGTTCGATGCTCGTACTCATAAAGAGGGCACCGATGCATGGCTGGAGGTGCTTACCTTGAGTGAGGCGTCGTCCCGCATTGGAACGGACTTGCCCTTTGTGGGCCAGGGTTTTGTACCCATTGACATTACCCCAGGCATGGAGTGGCCAGGTGAACCAAGGGTTGCCGAGTTTCTTGAAGTTTTCGATCCGCTGATTTCGAAGATCCATGAAACAGTCGAGTATCCAGCGCCGGTGTGGTGGCCCATCCAGTGGAGCGGTGTTGAAACACTTTTGCCGCAATACCAGGAATCCAGGTCGGTCTGTCGACTCTTGCAACTGAAAGCGATGC
The DNA here is from genome assembly GCA_903892365.1 of uncultured Pirellula sp. GTDB lineage: Bacteria > Planctomycetota > Planctomycetia > Pirellulales > Pirellulaceae > JBKCUI01. The sequence goes on from CAITIF010000935.1 coordinate 4,837, forward strand.
ACTCGCTTTGGAAGAAGGACACGGAGGAAGCTCTCAAGTCAATCAAGTCCTGCTTGGCCACCGCCTCTGCCGTAGATTCGAAGACGATGTGGGTAACGGAATTGGTTCACTTGGCAGAAGTTGCTATCGCCCATGAAATGATCAATCGCTCACTTAGGATGGATGTCTGGAATGATCAACAACTGGAAGCTATTTCCAAGTTGTTGGGTCAGCAACGAGAGCCTATCGAATCGTGGAAATTATGTTTGATCGGGGAGCGAAATATGGCTTTGACGATTGAAAACAGCTACACGACGACTGATGGATTAGGCGGTCTGGAGGCGCTGAAATATATTCCCCGATTGCCGAGCGATGATCTGCGAATTCTGAAGTACTATCAGACCATGATGGATTTGGCGAATGCGGGGATGGCTGGCCTTCCAGAACGGTGTGCCAAGTGGTCTGCAATTTGGGAGGAGGATTTCCGCCGAAGTCCGTTCAGTGCCTCCACCATTTTGCTAACGATGTTTTCTAGCAATGCTACACAATTAGCCACTGCGTATGAACGCGTGGCGATTCAACAGCAACTGACGAAAACCGCAATTGCAATCAAGCGATTTCAAAAAGCCAATGGGAGGTTTCCCAATGCCTTGAGCGAGCTGCCCAGTCCGGAATGGCCGCTTGTGAATTGGTCGATCAACAAGCGAACGCCCTTGATCTACGAATTGGAAGATGGTCAGGCGAAACTTTCGTATGAAGGCGCGCCAGGTGCTGCATTTCCGTTGACTGTTTCGGGGGCGCCGGAACAC
>CAITIF010000936.1 GCA_903892365.1 uncultured Pirellula sp.
GACTCACTGCCAAAGCCCGTCAAAATTCTCGATGTTGGCGGGACCGTCAATTACTGGAAGGTGATGGGAATTCAGGAACGAACCGATCTCCAAGTTACGTTGCTGAACATTGTCGCTGAGCCTGTCGATATCCCCAGGATGCACTCATTAGCGGGGGACGCTAGAAATCTTTCGCAGTTTGAAGACGGATCCTTTGATGTTGTGTTCTCCAATTCCGTGATCGAGCATGTTGGTGACGAACATGACCAACAACGCATGGCGGACGAGATTCGGCGTGTCGGCAAGAACTACTTCTTGCAAACCCCGAACTACTATTTCCCTATCGAACCTCATTTCCAATGCCCACTTTTTCATTATCTGCCAGAATGGTTGCGAGTAAGGCTTGTTAAAACCTTTTCTCTTGCGACTTATCCGCGGGCCAAGGACACGGTCCAAGCGTTGGCGTGGGTGCGTGAAATTCGGCTTCTAACACCGAATCAGGTGAAGGCGTTTTTCCCAGACGCGAATCTCGTTCGCGAGAAGTACTTTGGACTGACAAAGTCTTTGATGGCGATCTCGCGAGCCAAGTAAAATCATCTCGCGATCTAGCAGGACAGGTTTGTGTTAACAGACCACCAGACGGCGTGCACCGCTCCGGTTACGCCGTTCTTTAGAAACTAGCAGGCAGTTGCCTTATTCTTTGACTCGCACCAGTTTCATGATGCGCCCGGCAACGTTCCAATCTTGGACGTACAAATTTCCTTCGCTGTCCCAGTAGGAACCGTGTGTTCCGCTGAACACGCCTTCGATCCATTGCGACTGGGGGATTCCGTAGCTCGCTCCCTTTGCAGGATCAGGGTTGTGTCCTAGGACTGCCATGATGGTGTTCGACTTGTTCAGAATCACAACTCGGCCGTGCAAATCCGGCACCGAGACATAGTCACCTTGGATACTGGCGGAGGTTGGCATACCAAGGCCGGTGATCACTTCTTCGATAAACTGTCCGTCCAGGCTGTAGTGAACCAAGCGGCCTTTGGGTTCGTGATTGCGATCGCACACGAGAAGTCGATTCGGTTCATAGCGGGTATCCAAAACCATTCCGTGAGCCGTATTAAACTGCTTCATTCCGTTCCCCTTCTCGCCGAAGTGCATCAAGTACTTACCATTCTTGTCGAACTTGAAGATATGATTGCTGGCGTAACCATTCGACAAGAAGATGTCGTCGTTCGCTGCAACTGCGATCGCGGTTGGATTGAAGCCATCGATCTGAAGTCCCGATTCTTTGGGAAATTTTAATCGCAAAACGACTTCGCCCGATTTGCTGTTGAACTTAATCCCTTCCGCATGGGCGTTTCGAGCTCCGTAAATAAACTCGACGCCGTTCTCTTCGCGAATCTTCATATCGTGAAGCATCTTGTAGTCAGCATCTACGAAGGACTGAACCAGTTTGCCGTCGGGGGAAAACACGAAGACGCCACCGTCCGCACTGGTATAAACATTGCCTGCTTTATCAATGACCACGGATCCGTGAGTTGGGCCGATGGCCGAAGTGCCGTCGGGCCGCAATCCCCAACCAGGGACGGTATCAAAGGTCATCAAGCCACATCCCATACGGACAGGCTTTTGAGACGCACGGGTCGAGACCAGTCGGTCCTGGGCCCATGCGGTGGAAGCAGAAGCAGCGCAAAGAAACAATGCAAACGCAAACAAGGAACGCAAGGTGAGATCTCCGAGGTAAAGAGAAAGGAGGGCGGGATAAAAAGGAAAGTCAGGGAGCTTATTTCGGTGCAGCGTCGTTCAGACTGGATTCGAAACGCTTCAAAGCTCGCTTTAATTCTGGATGGTGAGGTTTAAGTTCAATAGCTCGGCGTTGTTGTTGAACAGCGTCTTGATACCGACTTAGGGCGGCATAGCAATGAGCGAGAGTATCGATGAGTTCAGCGCTTTCAGGATGGATGGTGCAGGCGCGACGACTTAAAAAAAGAGCTTCCTCTTTGCTCCCTTCGGTGTTGGCGATAATCCATGCTAGCGTGTTGCAATCAGTTGCCAGTTGATCCAAATAGAATGCGTGTCCACGCGAATCGGAAGCCTTGAGACTTTCCTCGTCGTTTCGGATCTTGGCGCGTTGATTGGTA
>CAITIF010000937.1 GCA_903892365.1 uncultured Pirellula sp.
ATAAAAACGACGATTCCCTTGTACGAATGATCGAAGTATCTCCTGGCGAGACAATCGATCTTGTTACCGGTCAGCATATGGCGTCTGCGTTCGGATGGGCAAATTTGGACCAAAAAGGGAAGCACTCTGTCATTTCGCTCCTTCACAGGGCGAATCACAACACGACTGTTGAAGACGACACAATTGACGGCATTAAGTATGCGAAAGTCCGTCTCGGTGAAGTGGGACAATTTACGCCTGACGGTCCACAACACGAAGCCATTGTTTGGTTCTCTCCAAGTAATCACTTTCTTCCGAGGCGCATCGCTATAGTGCCCGTCGTGTCTGGAACACCAAACTCAAAAGGGGCCGTCGAGTTGCCAACCGGCTCGTTCCCGGATTTTCTGGATGTTCTCGAATACGTTCAGGTGCCTGACTTGCTCTTCAATCGACTTCTTTGGATTCCCCGGAAATTTCAACGGCGCGCACTTTTCAGCCACGAGGTTACCGTCCAGACCGTTTCTGTCAATGAATCGATACCAGCGGCGACATTTGAACCTGAGATGCCTTTCGGGGCCGAAATCTGTCAGAGAGAAAGTGGGTCGGCCACCTCCAAGATCAGATATGTGGGTGGCGATGATGGTGAGCGGGTGTTTCTTGATCGCCTTAGTCAAAAGGACAAGGTGGATCTGAAGCCCGTTGCCGAAAGCTTGACCCCCGTTGACGCATCTCCTTCAAAAGGGTTTTCATGGACCGTATTTTTCGGTGCTGGCTCGCTGATTTTACTTGGTTTGGCTTTTGTTGCCTCCTGGCGGCGCGCTAGATAGTTCAGGTTGAGGAGTTCTTTAAATGAAGATGACGGTTGTCACTATCGCTTTGTGTACGGCATTGGCATCGTTGTGTGCGGTTCCGGTTCCGGTTGATGTCACGGCGGAAACGCTCGCAAAAATAAAAGGCATTACTGCGTGTGCCGTTGCCTATCCAACTTCTGGGGGATGCACTGCATGTATACCTAGTGGAACCATTAATGTTACATACATCCTATTGGATGTCTGGTACGTATTATACGATTACAACTACGGTCAATGTATTTGCAAAATGTAAAGCGCCCACCCCAGACGACATGTGTATGACGGACAGTACATTCCTGTCAAATTGCACAAAAGCAAGTACGCCCTGCCCTGCTGGGGCGAATCTGTACATGGATAATCTCTGCTCAAATCTGGTTCTCGTGCAACCCACGACTGGTCCGACTTGCGCACCTAATTACGATAAAGCCACTGTGACGCCAGATACCGGTTTAAAATGCAAAGGCGTGATGTTTGGATTGTTTTGATGACCCCAAACGGTCGTTACTTTCTTAGGATTGACAGGTTTTCGACGCCCTTGGGTGTCGAAAACATTTGCACTGGAGGAAGGGCTCGTGGGAATCGCTGCCAGTATCCTTTTGATCGCATTGATGTCTACGGAAGAGACGTTGCCATGTGGTGCAGACCCAATTGCATCCTGCCTACAGTGCGTTGGGGATTCCATTTTTGCGGCCGAAGCTGCAAGTCTACTTCCGCGGGGCGGAGTTGACGCAAGCTTTCTCGAATTGAAAACGCTTGCGGAAAAGCGAGGGATTTTTTGCCGTGCGGTTCACTGGGGTAGTGATATGCCTCAGACGAATATCCCCTCAATTGTTCAGGTCGTATTGCCATCGAATCGAACGCATTTCATTGCAGTGCTTGAGAAGCGTGGAAATCAGGTTTTGATCGCCGAGCGTTCGCAAGCTCGTTGGGTTCCCGCAGCGACACTTCGAGTCGCCCAATGGAACGGAACTGCTCTTCATTTTTCGCGAAGCCAAATCAACCTCGTTGTCATGGGTCGATTTTGGCAAGCGGTGGTCGTAGTCGCGACAGTGCTGGCTACGCTGGTTTTGGCCGTTATTCCGCGGAAACATTTCGGGATGTTAACAAGACTCGCGATTCCTCGAACGAAGATACCTGCGGCTTCCAAAAATCCACACGGTGTCACGCTGATTGAGGTCCTCGTCACGCTCGGAATTATCAGCCTTCCGTTGTCCTTGCTTTCCCCAGCAATCCAATCCGCACGTGAACGAGCACGTTCCATGACGTGCGCGAATCACTTGAAGCAATTCGGATTGGCGATGCAGAACAGTGAGTCGACATTTGGACAATTTCCCCCATTCGCCACACGTGACATTCAGGCCCGAGTGGGCAATATTCCAATCCCATTTGCGGTTTCGCCACATTTCAATCTTTTGCCATATTTGGACTTGGCGAACGTTCAGTCAAGAATCGAGTTGACCAACGATGTCTGGTCGCTTACTGCCGATCCTCCGACGAGTCAAAACAACAGTGCGCTTTTAAAATCCATCAATATTCCCGTATTTATCTGTCCAAGCGATCGCACGGTCCCCGGCTCAACAAACTATGTCATGTGCACGGGGACTTCTACTGATCTGCATATCACGCCTGACGTGCCCGTCCCCAATTCAAGTCGCGCCGGATTTGGTCGCACGGGTCGTGGCCCTCGAGCCGCCGATGTGTCGGATGGCCTTTCGACGACAATTGCCTTTAGCGAGCGACTCATCGGTGGCGGCATACCAACAACGTATATCCCGTCGCGAGATATCGCAATTGTTACGGGAGTTGCCTTTCCTCGCCTTCCAGATGACGCGATTCAAATGTGTGAGGAACACGTGACACTGCAGTCGCAACACTCGTCCTTTAACGGTGTGGGATGGCTGTTCGGAATCCGCGGAGTGACAATGTATAACCAAATCTCGACTCCCAATTCCGCCTCGCCAGATTGTGCGATCTTTGCTGTTGGAGACACAGGTGTGTATACCGCACGAAGTTTGCACCGGTCAGGTTGTTTTATTCTTCTCGGTGACGGCGCAGTTCGATTCACGAGTGAATCGATCGATCAGTCACTTTGGCGTGCGCTTGGTACTACAGATTCCGCTGATTTCGCGGAATTGCCCTAAAATTGCGGACTTCGGTTGTAACCGACATCCGCAATTCAGTGACACCTGTTCGGTATATGTGGCGACGCTCTGCGCAACGATGTTAATGCCCTTAATGCGGGATGTTGAGTCATGCGGTATCTGGAAAAGACTTTCTGGTGTTCTCTCGTGATCCACTGCATTTCTCTTGCTTTCATTTCAGGCTGCGGTGATGCCAGTGGCGTGCTTGTCGTTTCCCCGGAAGTGACCAACCTCGAATGGAAACCAGAGAACGACGGCCATCAAACCGTTGACATCGTTCTTCAAAACAATGGTCGAGGGCCGTTGACAATCCAAAAAGTGACCACAACTTGTTCCTGTACGGTAGTCACTTCCGGAAAAAAAACGCTATCAATTGGCGAGAAAACAGGTTCCGTTTTTTTCCACCAAGCCCTACAAAGACTTCGGAAACATACAACAAAAGTCAATGCGATCGGTCTCCGCACCGAGCCTGAATTTTGAAAAGTCGATTTGATGAGTTGCGGCCACGTTTCTTTTCCGTTGAATTCAACGCTGATCAAAACAGGAGTTGCAGGCAATTGAATCAACGTCAAAATGCACTTTAAAAAAAAGTATCCTCGTGTGATTGGAGCACCCGCTTTCTCATTTGCGGCAAGAGATTTCGTTTGTCAACCCCTTTTTCGCATTTCCTGGCGAGGGTTTAGCCCGATTCGGTCAAAAAACAAGGCCTCCCCTTTTTTCTCGCCACGCTTACCTATTTCGCCATCCGCGACCATTTTTCGTAGTTGTTCAGTCAACCGCCGTCGAGGGATGAATTCCGCTATCACCGAGATTGTCAATACTCGCGCCGAAAGATCATTTTTTCCGGTAGGTCCCCGTAATGGGCAATCACTCGTTTCGCGAGATCAAATTCAAGTCCATCAAAAGCTTTACGACTCTTGTTCGACAAATATACTTGGTCTTCGTTCAGCGTCACGATGTATTGCAATGACGACAATAGGCCTGCTTTCTGCTCAATGTAGTTCAGGAATTGGACGACCGTCTTAATATCAACGCCGTTAAACGCGCCGTCGTGCACAAGAAAGTGGGGTAAGTGGCGGTCCTGTGACAGAATCCTCAAGAATATGGTGAGATCGTAAACAGGCAGTTTGAATCGAGATTTCCCCAGTGAATCGCTCTTGGGAACTTCGATCTCGACGTTTAGTGGCGATGCCGCTTTACCCGGAGCCGTGATATTGAAGTATACATTCTCGACAGCTTCACCGAGATAAATCGTATTCTGCAGGATGTCAAAAAAAGTCCTGCGAATCTCACGAATAGCCACATCTTGGGTTTGATGCTCTCGAACAATTTGCACAACCGTTTCCGAAATCAATGCGTTGGTTTCTGCGATTTTCTGCTCCTCGGCTTCCAACGCCCTTACTCTTGCAGCGCTCCTCTCCAACTGCTCACTATCGTGAGCAATTCGCTCATAAGCATTTCGTAGCGCATCGAGTGCCTGCCGCTCTTGAAGCCATTTGAACAGTTGGCTTCTCCTTTCCTCAAGCCTCTTCACCTCAGATTCGATGTTCGCTAGGCTTGACCTTAATTCTGCTTCTCTCTCAACGAGGAACTTCTTTCGATTTGCGACAATATCTCGTCTGAAACTGAGAATTTCTTCAAGACGTCGTTGAACGAATGCGGCAAGCTCTTGTTCGATCTCGGCGTAGAGGCGACTTACTCGTTCAACATCCACGTCAATCTTGAGTTCGTAACTTTTCTGAAGATGCGATATTCGGCGCTTCAAGGCAGCGAAGACTCGCATTCGATCAGAAATTGTGGAAGTTAATGTACGCAACTCTGACTCAACAGACTCGTAGTCTTTCAGGAATGTAAATGCTTCAAGATTTACCTTGTATTCTTCAATTTGAGCCCGCATGCGATCTAAGTCTGATCGCACCTGCTCAACAGCCTTACCAGTCTCTTCTTTGATCCGTGCCTCGATCTGTCTTTTGTGACCCTGCTCCTCCTTAAGTTTCTGTCGTAGCCGATCGAATTCAACTAATTGTTGATTTGGCAGGTTGAGCAGGTAGTAGTTGTATGCCAATAGTTCCGACTTGCGTGCGGCAGCATAAACAAAGTTCAAAGGGTCTATACGTTTGTGTGCCGTTTTGTCGTCGGTGATGAAGAATCGCATTAGATTCCGAAACCATGCCGTATCGACATGACCGGAATACTCGGGATCGACGATCATAATCGGCGCAAGGATCTCCTTCATTTCCGCTTCGGAATATGTCAAAAACCCCGATCCAGCCTTAGCGAATTCGACTTCATCACTCGCAGAGAATTTACGCCGAATCTGGTACTGTGAT